>NZ_JBNGOS010000031.1:0-90291 GCF_050589685.1 Saccharicrinis sp. 156 | reverse complement strand
AGCTGTAAATCCCCAACAGTAAACAAATATCGTACATCTCCGATAAAAATCTATGACCTACTTGGTAGTGGGGATACGATTTTTACAAATTTCATAACTTTAATAATATTGATTTTAGAAGGAGGTTGTTATTTCTGGCAAATAAACCATAACTAACTGATTTCAAACTATAATTACCAGTACAATATAAGCAAGCGTAAGGCAGAATACACTTTATCCATCATATAAAAAATCTATACATATCCCTTTTTAGACATTTATAAATCTATACTTTTAAAAATTATTGTATAGTTTTATAATTTGTAATAAGTAGTAAATCAAACAGAAATGAAATTCAGAATTTGTTTTATAATAATTATATACATTTCAACAATTAGCACAAGCTACATCCATGCTATACAAAAACAAGAAGACACTTATCGTTTATACAACAAAGCTAACAAGCTAATTTCTGAACAACCTGATTCGGCCTTAATCATGCTAAAATCTATTCTAGATAACGCTCAAGACATTGATGACTCGTTATTATTAAATACTTATTACCATTTAGGGAAACTATCTACACAACTACAAAATTTTTCAGAGGCGTTTGACTATTTTGAACAAGCCTTGCATACTTCGGAAGTTGTTAAAGATTTCATTATGAAGGCCCGTTGTGCTCAAGAATTAGGAAACTTATATACACAATTTGGTAAGGAGGCAATTTCTCACAATTTTCATATACTTTCATTAAATCTGAATAAGTTACTTTATAAAAACGCCATTGTAACATCTAATTCCGTGACTGGCTCTCATTATCACCTAGCCATGCATTACCGCAAGTTTAACAAACTGCAGCTCGCTCTAGCTCATTTAGATACATGCGAAATTATTGGAATTAAAGACAAGCATATAAAAATATACATGAATTACCACAGAGGTGAGCAGGCTTGTATTTATAATGATTTAGGCAGAACTGACTCTTCGAAGGTAATTCTGCACAGAATTAGTGAAGAAATTGAAGATAATTTGAATAACCCCCAAATACAAGATCACGTTAAGGGATATTTAAGTATGATATACTATTACCTTGGTAATGCTTATAAGATTGAGAACAATTATTTATCAGCTATAAAATTTTATACACAGTCGCTACAATTAAATCAAGAATATGGATTATATAACAATATACGTAGCGATGTGCTGGAAAACCTTGCTTATGCTGAGTTTAACGTAAATCGTTTCAGGCAATCCTATATTGATTTAAAACAATCTAAGGCCCTAAGTGACACTAGCTTTAACATAAGTAGTCTGCGTAACAATACCTTAATTGAAATTAAATCGAAATATAAAGATCAATTAGAACAACAAGAGCTAGAGCTACTTGCAAAAGATAAAGTGGTAGCAGAGCAAAGAAGGAGTTTATTACTCATTAGGTCTTTACTTCTTGGTCTCCTGTTAATCATCTTCATTAGCATGTTATTTTACCGGAATCATGTGCAACGCAGACGTTTTAAGCTTGAGAAAGCGGATATGCAACTTAAGCGAAAAGAAGCCAACGAAGCCTTGGAAATAAAAAACAAAGAACTCACAGCCTTTACCCTAAAATTAATTGATAAGGAAGAAACGATTGACGAACTCCTGAAAAGATTAAAAGAAGGAAAAACAGAAGCATCTTCGGTAGAATCCATCGAAAAAAGCATTAAGGCTTCTTCTACAGCCTTATGGGACGAATTTAATACTCGCTTTGTAGAAGTAAACTCAGGTTTTTATGAACGTCTTCAGCAGCAATATCCGGACTTGAGCAAAACAGAACGAAAACATTGCGCACTAATTAGATTAAACTTCTCAGGAAAAGAAATGGCGCATTTATTGGGCATTTCAGTTACCAGTGTTCACGTTTCCAGATATAGGCTACGAAAGCGTTTTGAATTAGAAAAAAGTCAGAATCTAACTAATTTTATTTCCATAATTTGATGCAAGTCCCCTGCAAACCTAAGGCAAGGTTGCATCAGCGATGCAAGTCCCCTGCAAACCTGCGACAGGGTTACATCAGGTACCATATAGCATTTCCTCCTTTATCCTATTTTTACCGATGTCATGGACAGTGCGCCTCCTATCGGTTTATCGTTAAAAATAGATAAACCCTCATTTTTCTCTTGTAAAGCAAGAATGTATAATAATGGTAAATAATGATCGGGGGTTGGTATAGATAACTCAAAAGCTTTACCAAGTCTGGTATAGTTAATTAACTCTTCATGGTTTCCATCTAAAATAAACTGATTCATTTTAAACATGGCTTCCTGGGCCCATTCATGCGCATAAGGCTCATTTATTTTCCTCCAATCCACCAATCTCAGGTTATGAACCAAATTACCACTTCCAACTACCAATACTCCTTTTTTTCTTAATAATGCCAGCTCCTTCCCTATTTCGTAATGCTGCTGTGGCGATTTGGAATAATCTAAACTTAATTGAATAACCGGAACATTGGCTTTGGGGTACATATGTTTGATAACAGACCAGGCCCCATGATCAAGCCCCCATTTATCATCCAATTGCACATTGGTATTGGTAATTAATGCTTGGGTTTCTTTAGCTAACTCAGGGTGCCCAGATGCGGGATATTGTATTTCGTATAATTCACGAGGGAAACCACTGAAATCGTGAATTGTTTTAGGGTTCTTCATAGCAGTTACCTGAGTGCCTCTGGTTTCCCAATGTGCCGAGATACATAAAATTGCCTTTGGCATTTCTATTTCTTTGGTAACTTTTCTAAAACCTTGAACGAACTCATTTTCTTCGATGGCATTCATTGGGCTACCATGGCCCAGAAATAGAACAGGCATTTTAGGTGTTAGTTCCAGACCGTTAATCAATTTATTTAAATCATTTAGTTTCATAGGTAACAATGTTGCAGGTGCTGCGGCCAAAATATTAGTTAAAAACTGTCTTCGTTTCATACCAAACAAATTAAGTACACCCCAAATGTATGCTATGACCTTGTTTAAAACACTTGACCTATGTTAAGAAATAAAGTGGGAATCTTATTTATTTGCTCTGCTTTCTAATCCTACTTAGGCTTTCTGGTGTTATACCGAGATAGGAGGCTATGTAAACCAATGGTACGCGCTTTAACAGTTCAGGAAGTTCTTTAAGCATTTGTTTATATCGATCTTCTGCGGTTTCCCACATGGTATCGTTCAATCGTTTTAAAGCTTTAAGGTAGGCTTTTTGAAAAAGAATACGGAAATACCTTTCTAAGGTAGGAACTTCGGTATATAATTGCTCAAGGCGATCTGCTGAAATACGAAGAAGCTGGGTGTCTTCAAGAGTCTCGATGTAGTATTTTGATGGTTGTTTTGAGAAGAAACTTTCCAAATCACTGATCCAGCTATTATCCATACGGATTTGATAGATATGTTCTACTCCTTTGTTATCGACATAATATGAACGTACACAACCCTTAACAATAAAGTATATGTAATCGCATTTTTCACCGGGAGCTAGTAGATTTCTTTTCTTTTTAAAAAACAACTCCTCAAACGAAGAAAGAATGATAGGCTCATCTGTTACAGATATTTCTGTCCATTTTTTTAGATAGTATAAAAGTTTGCTTTCCTCCTTCTTGGTCATAAATTTTCAGTTTGAGACTTCCAAAATAAATGGATAATACCAACAAACAAAAATTTATTCATTTACAAACTGCATCAGTCCAAAACTCTTAGGGTTGTGCACATTTTTATCATTACCCTTAAGCGGAAAAATAGTAGACGCGGTTACCCTCTGCCCTTCAACTTCATTCCTATCCTGACGAATGGCCATAAATGTCCAAATGGCTCCTTCTTCGACAGGCGTAACTGGACCCACCGTATAAAAGGCTTCTATCGGAATGGCCATCTCCATGGTCCATCCATTGTCAATATCCGAATTGTCATTGATGGTTCCGTCAATAGTTACCTCAACCTTATATTCAGGATTATAGGCCTTCACCACAAAATTCCCATCTTTATGCACATCGTTGATAAAAACAAAGTCGTTGGCTGTTTTATACAGGTTCAATTCAAAACCGAAATGCATATCTATTTTATCATTGGAAGGAATCAGAAATATTTCGGCACAGTCATCTACAAAGGTCCAACCGTCCCTGTCTTTCATACGGGCAGTGATATATTTGTCCTTACATTCATAAAACAGGTATATGTGATCATCGTCCCAAAGCATTTTTAAAGTTGTGTTTTGCTTGTCGCTGGGTTTCTGAATGTTTTTAAAATAGTTGAATGGGTGAGCTTGTGCTCTTTGCCAGGAAGATTCGTCGGCTCTACCATCAATGATTATTGGCGAAGTTGCTTTGAGGACTTTGATAGGATTCTTTTTATTGCCAGAAGGATTCTGGCAATAAGAGTAACATAGGTTGAAAACTAATATCAAACCTATCGTAGAATATCTTTGTAACTTTAAATTCATAATCTTCCAACTTTCGACACAAAGCTACTTAGTAAATTCATTACTTCAGTAATGCGTCGACTTTTTTTATACAGAAACCCGAGGTTTCAACTCCGGACTATTAATATTTAACCCCTTCGTGGTTTATTTCTTACTCTAACAACAACTCCTTTTTACCATAAAATATAGGGTCTTTAAATTTCTTCGCCTGCATTAAAAGCTCGGTCTGTAATTTCTTAACGACTTCTTTATATTCCGGATTTTTATAAAAGTTAACCTCCTCATTGGCATCTTTCTTTAAATCAATCAGCCATGGTTTTTCAGATGGCGATAAAACCAATTTATACCTATACGTTAATGCTGCTATCCAATTTTGCGACGAACTGGTCATATAAGTAACCCTATCATCTGTAATGACTTTCTTTTTAGAAGTAAAATCAACAGAAGCATCAATTCCATGTTGTTTTTTAAGTGCAGGCATTCCCATCATCCCTAAAATAGTAGGCGTAAAGTCCGCCGTTGTAAATGCCTTGTTAATTACTTTACCAGGCCTTATTTTACTAGGATAACGAAGTACAAACGGAACCTTGGCTGAAGCTTCGTAAGGGTTACCTTTATTGTGCTTTCGGTGTTCTCCCATTAAATCACCATGATCAGAAGTAAACAATACAATGGTATTATCTGTAAGCTTGTTTTTATCCAAAAAACCAAGAATACGACCTACATTATCGTCGATACATTTAACCATACCAAAATAACGCTGCATTTTACCCTGATCCAACTCTTTAGCTTCGTTCTTGTCGCCAATCGCCGCCCATTTAGGCATCTTATCCTTTGGTGTCTGCATAGTTTTAGGCTCTTTAAAAAACAAATCCTCATACATGGTATCGTATGGAGGTCGCACGGTATTTGGCGTATGTGGATCAGGTATGGAAATCATCATACAGAAAGGCTTGTCTTTGTCCCTCTCTAAAATCTCTAATGCTTTGCTAGCAAGATAATCGGTTGTAAAATTTTCCTTGGTAATTTTTTTAAGGTTTACAGATTGCCTTTGTGTTTGCGCGTCATACTTTCCATACAACACGGGTTTGCCATCTTTTTCATCCAATCCTTTCCAGTGTCCTCGATTGAACATATAACGATTATCTGTAAAACCAAATTTACGATCTGGTTCGAAACCGGGCTTGGCATCTCCATCTAAATGCCATTTTCCCAGGTACGAAGTTGAATAGCCTTCATTTCGCAAAACTTCTGCAAATGTTATTACATCATCATACAAGGGTATATCGTTACGGTACGAACGTGTGGCAATGGGGTATTTCCCTGACACAAAGGAAGCCCTGGAAGGGGTACAAACCGGCGAAGAAGAGTAGAAATTATTACAAACAGCCCCTTCGTGTGCAATACGGTCGATATGAGGTGTTTTTACCTCTACTCCTTTTCCCCAAACAAATGCCTGGTCTTCGTCTAACTGCTCACGGTAACAGCCCAGGGTTCTGAAGTTATGCTCATCGGTAAAGATGATAACAAGATTGGGTTTATCGTTTTGGCTTTCCACCTGTTGAGAAAACAAAAGGATTTCCAATAGCACAAAAGCAAATAATTTTAAGGTTTTCATTGCCAATTTAATTTTTACAACTTCCGACGCAAAGTCATTATAATAGTGTTTGAACTTATTGATGCATCGGTTTTATTAATCGATAATTTAAGGCAGTCCAAAAACTAAATTTAATGCTAAGGCTGTTAAGATCACAAAATTGGTTATTTTACGGTTCTACACTTTGTTCCATGTTACGGCCTGCTTTGATTACAGCTAACTGAGAACTGCCTGCCAAACACTACTTCAACCTCAGCGGCTCAACCTCACCTATACCGCCGATGGGTGCATCATGGGCTGTTTTATGCAAGTTAAATTGAGGAAGAATGTTTTGTAACTTCTTGTGCTCATTAATATGTTTTTCAGAAACAGCACTCCAATCGTTAATGACAGGAAAACTGATTAAATCATCCGGATATTTAGACACATCATAAATTTTACCTTTGCCATCTTTCATCACATTCTTTCCTCGTATAAGCTGCATTTCTTTATGATAAGAATATATCCACTTCCTGTGCTCTTTTTTGTTGGTAGTCAGGAACGGCATTAAACTTTCACCGTTTATCTCGTAGCTATCAGGTATTTTCACTCCCCCCAAATCTGCAATCGTCGGTAGAATATCTGCAATATTTGCAAGTACATCTTGCTCACCGCTTTTAGTCATGCTTAGGCATGGTGCATAAATAATCAGAGGTACATGAACCCCTTTTTGGCTTATAGGACTATTTTTTCCATAACCGCTTGTACCATTATCGGCACAAAAAATCAGAACCGTATTGTCTTCTACCCCTAATTCTTTGAATTTCTCAAGATATTGCCATATCTGGTAATCAATATAATTGATATGGGTATGTATACCTCCTTCGGTTACGGTACCATGTGTATTATACTTTCCATTGTCGCCAGTAATTTTAGGTTCTGTTCGGTAGTACTTACCATTTATCCATTCTATTTTAGGCGTTCCAGGCCACTTTTGACGGGTATTTTTATTGATATCTGGACTAAAGAAGTCCCAGCCATCGTGCCCCAAGTGGGTAGTATGGTATACAAAGAACGGTTTTCCCTCCTGATGCTTACGCTCCATAAAGTCAAAAACAAAATCCAACTCTATATCTGGTCCGTAAGTATGTAAACCATAAGAAGCTTTGGATTCTGGCGTATTGGGCCAAATTTCGAATTGAGATTTACTGCCCGGATGGTTCATTAGTTCTACATGAGGTTGCCAATACCAACCAAACTGTTGATAATAATCTACTTCAACACCCGTATCTGTATTGATTAAAATACTTTTGCCGTTCTTCTTTTTCTGCAAAATCTTAAAGTCGGAATAGGCATTATTTTCTTCGTGAACACCGGGTGTAAACACACCCTCATCAAACCCAAATTTATCAACACCACTCATTTGGGTTTTTCCTGCCCAAAGTGTTGCATAACCACCTGCTTTAGCTACAAAAGCATTGGTGTGTGGTGAGCCTTCATAAATAGGCCAGGCTTCTTTTTTACCATCTTCATTAATCCAGGTACCTTTATCTTTGTTGTTCCACCATTTATGTACATGGCCAAACCTACCTGTCATCATCATAGCGCGGCTAGGCATACATACGGTTGATGCCCATGCTGTTTTTATCCAAACTCCCTCATTGGCTATCTTGTCTAGAACAGGAGTTTTCGCCCTGTATATTGGATCAGATGTATCTCCCCCTTGTGGTGGTTTACTCCAAACCGATGAACCGTAGATCGGTATTTCGCGAGCACTAATATCATCGGCAAACACTACAACAATATTTGGCTTACCTGACTTTGATTTTTTCTTTTGTGAGTAAATTGAAAGACTCACACCTATCATCAATAACAATAAAATCGATCGAAACATCCCTTAGAAGTTTTATGAGTATTATTCTATCGGAAAAATAAGATGAAATTTATAATTGTTCCGTCCATTTTTATGCTTTTATACAGGGGTGTTTTGAGTACTTCTGTTGATTTAGTATGAAATAGATGGAATTAAAAACAGAATGATATTGAAGTATTGGATAACATATGGATTTTATTTCGAATCAGGATATGATTGATGTGATAATTAAAATTACTATACGCAAATCCGAAGACAATCAATCAGTCTTTTCGGTAGCATTAGCTTCCATATATGGTAGAACCAATTTTATTCGTGTAAATAAACGAATATTAATAATTCATCCAACCATATAAGATTATATATGGTTGGACGAAAATATCTGAAGCTATTCTTAATAAACTATTAAATACAACCTTTTAAACCTTGATCATTTAAAATAGCTTCTTGGGAAATATATTATTTAACAATAATTTTTTCGGTTATATTACCAACCTGTACAATGTAAAGTCCGGATAGAGGAGTTTGGTACTCAAAATGATTTTGAGCATAAGTTTTAACTAAAACGCCACTGGCATTATAAATATTAATTGGCACTACTTCTTCCGATTGGCTTTTGAAACAAATTTTTCCGTTACCAGCATAGAGTATATATTTCTTTTCATCCGCTTTTTTAATTATATCGGTTGTTAGTGATCGGGGAGTATCGTCATCGTTAACAATAATTTCATCTACTAAACCAAACTTATCTGTGTTATTAAGAATCTGACCTGAGGAATATCTGGAATCACCAATATCAGCACCAATTCTTATTTGTGTAACCTCCAAATCGGAACCCCCTGCAGTTAAAGGAACCACTAAATCCTGCCATTTACTTACATCAGTATAATCATTTGATCTTCTATGGGTCGCTCCATCCGTATTGTAACGAATTCCGAAATCAGGTTGCTCTGCATATAAAACCATGATGTGAATATATTTAGTTGTATTGGCGGGAACAGTAAAACCAATAGGCACATCCACCAATTCCCACCAGACTGTACTTGTTCTTCCGATTTGGAGACACTTATTAGAAGTATTCACACCCGTTTTATCAGGATTATCAATCCAGATAGCTGTAGCTCCAAAATTGGGAGTAACTGATGTTTCTGTTTCAAAATTAACTTCTTGTCCAATTACACTAGCTAAAGGAAGCATAAAGATTGCCAATACTAAACGTAAATTTTTCATATTCATAATATTTTTCAGTTAAAATGTTAATTATGTAGATAAACTTGTTTCTTTATCTAAAGAAATTAATTCGATTAAGAGTAACTAAAACACGATTAGCTTTTCAGTGTGGTTGCCAATTTGTACAATATATAATCCTGCTGCAGGAACCTCAAACTCCAAGTGAGCATCTTCAGCTGATTCAACCAAAACCCCCATGTTGTTATATACGTTTATTTGGGTGTGAAGACCATATAATATCTCCACATAAATTTTTCCATTGCTTGAATAAACTTCATAATCCTGATCTTTAATTCCCTTACCTACAGCAGTATCATAAGATCTTGGAATAGAATTTTCATTTAAGAAGATTTCATCTATCCATCCAAATGTACTTGCCTCAAGAACAAAACCTGCCGGATCATTTTCAAAACCGCAATCTCCCATTAAGCGTAGATTATTTACATCAATTCCGTTGGTACCTCCATTGAGTTCAAAAACCAGGTCCTGCCACTTTCCTAAATCTGTATATGTATTTAAGGGTCTAATATTTCCTTCGTTGCCGGCTTGGTTTAATCGTAAAATAAAATCAGGCTGTTTATCATACAAGACCATCATATGCAGGTAGCGTGTATCTCCGGCAGGTATCGAAAACGAAGTTTCAATGTCAACGAGTTCATACCAATTAGAAGATGTTCTTCCAATCTGCCCACAAGTTGAAGTACCGTTCAATGACCTATTATCGGGATTATCAACAATATTAAAGATGGCCCCATAATCTTCTGTAACCGATACTGGCGACTCAAAGTCAATTAAATTGATACTAGTTTCCTCCAGCGGAGAACCACTTAGCTCAATCTTAAAAATTTCATATTGTCCATTTTTATTAATTTCGAAACTTATTTCATTAGAAGATAATAGTGTTGCGCTTCCTGCTTCTGTTTTATATGGAGCTGCTTTATCTGTTGAGAAGTAATCTTCCGAACGTAACTTTTTTACCGATTTGATATGATCAATGGAAAAACCGCTGACTGTAACGATGACATCGGTTTTTTCGAAATCCTTGCCCATCACAAATAAAACAAGATTATTAGGATCCTGAAGTGCCCCGGTAATCGTTATTCGGTCAGAAACTGTACGAACAACATCACCCTTAAACGAGGCTGCCATTTCACCCAAAATCTGACCGCAAGGAAAAACCACAGACCCGTTCCAGTTTACAATACCTAATCCGGGAACGGAATTATTCACCGGAGGCCAATAGGCAGCTGCATCCACTCCTTCTCTTGCATAGATATGGATAATATCAGGGATAATATTTGCGGCTTCCATATATAGACGTCTCTCATTATAATCCCTGGAAGGCATCCATTCTGACAGATACACAAGCATATCTTTTTGTGAATTGAAATTTTTGGCGCAAGCTTCTATCCGTTCACCTAATTCGCTAATATTATGCGTGTCTGTTGTATAACCCGTATAGGTATGTAGAGCCACACCGTCAACTGCATTATAAGATACAATTTCTGAAAAGTGAGTCTTCATGGCAGTAAATTCCTCGGGAACCGTATAATCACCATTGACAAAAATTTTAAAACTACGAGTCGGAAATTGAGCATGAATATACCCTGTGATCTCCATAGCAATTTTTGAGTACTTCAACAGCTTATTTGCTCTGCTGCTACCTCCTGCAGCCTGTAACCACCACTCATTACCAATTTCAACATATTTTACTTTATCAGGATCAGCTCTTGTAATGGCATCTTTTGCGACTAATTTCAAATTATTAATCGCTGCATCCCATTGCGCTGAACCATATGTTTTTTCCATGGCTGTAACCGTGGGAACAACAATAGAGTAATTCTGTACTTCAGCTTTTAATGATGTAACTGAGGCTCCAGGTTCACTGGGTGTTTTATCCCAACCCGGCGTTGAATTAGAACTCCAGCTATAAAATTCAGACTCCCACCCTCCTGGAAAACGAAACACGCCATAATTGATACTTTCAAAGGAAGTTACAAAATCCGGGAAAGCTGTATTAGAAATCTGTCTCCAGTCATTGTTAATACCAAATAGATCTGAACTTATGGCGACTCTATCATTGGCGTACACTTTTAAGTTGGCAATAGCCTGACCGTTAGTATTTATCAAAATTGTAAAACAGATCAGCAATACTCCTGCAATCCTATGCTTTAAATTAACCATATGATGTATCCTATTTGTATTTATAATAAGGATTTTTTTTAGGCATTTTAGCTCCAACTTCCAATCGCCAATTTCTTAAATCCTGTAATAACTCATCTTTCAAGGCTGGTTGTTCCGGCGACAAATCACGAGATTCGGATATGTCTTTTCTTACATTATAAAGTTCTGCTTTGCCGGTTTCGAAAAGCTCAATTAACTTGTAATCCCCTTTCCTGATAGCTCCTGCTGGCGCATCTCCCTTTCCTCCATAATGCGGATAATGCCAATACAAGGCGTTGCGGTTAAGATTTTTACCTTCTAATAAAGGTAAAAGACTCACACCATCGATTTCTTCAGGATTGGGTATATCAAATCCACAAGCATCTAATAATGTTGGATAAACATCAACTGCATGAACAGGCTCTTTGCAAACACTACCTGGTTTGGTTTTACCTGGAATCTTAACGATGAATGGCTCTCTAATTCCACCCTCGTATAACCAGCCCTTACCGCCACGTAAAGGAGCATTACAAGTAGGAGATGTTTCTGCTGTTGACAAACCACCATTATCAGAAGTAAAAACAACAATGGTATTGTCATCCAGACCGGCACTTTTAAGATAATCCAAGACCCTTCCGATGTTTTCATCCATACTCTCAATTAGTGCTGCATATTCGGCATTATTTTGTACCAGGCGTTCCTTCCAGTGCCACTTTTTTTGTGGCCAGTCATGATACCATTGCACATCCTTTGTAAAGGTGTTCATGGTGTCTAACCCCATTTTTTTGGCTTTTTCATTGTAGTAAGGTATCTTCTCCGGTTTAGGATGGATTGGGGTATGTACCGTGTAAAAAGACAAATACAATAAGAAAGGATCTTTCCTATTATTTTCCATCCAATCAATACTCTCGTTAACCAATCTGTCTGTTAAAAATTCATTTTCCGGACCATCTTCTAAATGTGGGTTATTATAGGGCGTATAATATGAACGATTCCCTTTTCTATTTCCATTAGGCCCACCCTTTAACCAACCTGCTATATTTTTATCAAAACCCTGATATTGTGGGTAGAACAAAGAATCTTCAGCAAGATGCCATTTTCCGACAAAACACGTACTGTAATTTTTAGCTTTAAAAGCATCTCCAAAAGTAGTTTCTTCCAGTGGCAAATTATATACATTTTGAGGGCCTATCATGGCATAATCCGATAACTCTTCCGGTGTTTTCTCCGCTTGATATCCCATGATCCAATCTGTGATCCCTGAACGAGGGGTATATCGCCCGGTTAATAAACTAGCCCTACTCGGCGAACAAACACCGCAAGAGGCATAAGCATCGGTAAACATCATACCTTCGCTAGCAAGTCGATCAAGGTTTGGTGTTTCATAAAATTCACTTCCCTGAAAGCCGGTATCTCTCCAACCGAAGTCATCGGCCATGATGACAACAACGTTAGGCTTGCGTTGAACTTGCTTATTCTTAGTACAGCCTATAAATGTAGTAGTTGCTACAAGCAACAAAACCAAACTCCTGTATATCATATTTATATATTTAAATATTATTTGTTTTCATTTTCAGTGAAAAATCTAAAAATGGTGAATCTAAGAGGAACAACAAGTGTCAGCCAGATTTCTTTTACTTAAAAATTAAGTTTAAAAATTATGATTGATAGGGCACAAAAGAGCCATACGATCCCAATCACTAGATAATAGTTAGAAAGAAAAGTCTTTATGGTTTTCATTCCATTTATATTTTTAATTAGTTCAGTATGCTATTTGTTTGATTCAGTGTTCCAAGCAGGAGTCTTCTCTCCTTTTAAATGTTTTATAAAGAAATCGCGACGTTTACGTTCTCCGTAATTTCCTCCTAAGGTGTGGTTTACTCCCGGCAAAACAACTAGCTCAAAATTCTTGTTTGCTTTTATTAATGCGTCTGCCACTTGCATGGTAGATGCTGGGTCGACGTTATCGTCCACCTCACCCAGAATCAGCATTAAATTTCCCTGTAATTTATGTGCGTTAACCACGTTTGAACATTCTTCGTACTGTTTTTCAATGGGGTAGCCCATCCATTGTTCGTTCCACCATATTTTATCCATTCGGTTATCATGACAGCCGCAAGATGAAACCGCAACATCGTAAAACTCCGGGTGAAACAAAACGGCACCGGTTGAACTTTGTCCACCTGCCGAGCCTCCAAAAATCCCCACATGCTCAATGTCCATATACGGGTATTTTTCAGCTGCCGCCTGCATCCATTTGATCCTGTCGGGGAAACCGGCATCTTTTAAGTTTTTCCAACACACATCATGAAAAGCTTTAGAACGGTTCGATGTACCCATTCCATCAATTTGAACCAGGATAAAACCTAGTTCAGCCAAGCCTGCAAAGCGGCGATTAATTCCGAGAAATGATTTTGGAACAAATGAATTATGCGGTCCGGCATAAATATATTCTATCACCGGATATTTTTTTGCGGGGTCGAAATTAGAGGGGCGGTAGATCAGTCCCCAAATATCGGTTTCACCATCTCTCCCTTTGGCAGAAAAGACCTCTGGCATATTCCAATCGGTTTCTTTTAACGTAACAATATCCGTTTCTTCTAAAGTCCTAATGACTTTCCCATTCTGAGCATTACACAGTACTGTTTTTCCGGGTAAATCGGCTCGTGAATAATAGTCAACAAAGTATTTAAAATCGTGGGAGAAAGTAACTTCATGATTGGCGTTTTCTGTTGTTAATGCTTTTAAACCTTTCCCATCAAATCCAATTCGATAGTAATGTAAATGATACGGGTCTTCATTCTTATTTTTCCCGCTGGCACAAAAAATAATTTCACGTTTTTCTTCATCAACATGAACTACTTTGCGCACCACCCAATTACCTTGCGTAATTTTATTTTTCACTTTGCCGGAATTATCGTACAAATACAAATGGTTCCAGCCATCACGCTCCGACATCCAAATCATCTCTGCCCCGTCATTTATATCATACCGATATCTTTTTCCAGTATAGAAAAAAAATGTTTCAGGGTTTTCTTCTGCAAGTACGGATAGATTACCCGTATTCGCATTCACTTCAAGAACCGTATATTTTTGATGGCCACGTTGGTTGTACTCAACAGTAAACGCCCTGCTATCTTTTCGCCAGTCTGGGTCTGACACGCCATATTGATTCATGTAACTACTAATGTCTACAGGAATCCGGCTCATCGACTCAATACTAAATAAACAGGGTTGTTTAATGGGTAAAGCATCGCCGGGTTTAAAATACTCCACCTGCTTTAATTTGGGTTGTAACTGCCCTTTTGGAGAAGACTCCACAAACTTAATAAATCGTTTTTCCGACGGTCGGAATTTATTTAAAGCGATGCATTTTGAGTTGGGCGACCATCTTAAATATGAACTATAAAACTCACCTGGCGAACCATCAAAGGTTAACTGTGTAGCTTTCCCTGTACTATCTTTTACAAACAAATTATTCTCATGAATGTAAGCTGTATATTTTTTATCTGGTGAAAGAATTGGCTCCTGACCCAGTTCATCTCTGGCTATTGCCCAATGCTTTTTAGTTGCTGGTGTTTTTACTCTGTCTTTTTGAATTAATTGATTTTTACTGGTTAGATAAAGCCAATTATATCCCTGGCTTTTGAATAGAAAAGTATCCGCATTTGCTGAAACCTTCTCATCGGTTAAAGTCAGTTTCTTCCAATCTTGCTCTTTTTCCTGAATATCCGATAATTGTTTGAGCAATTCGTTCTGATCAAACACTTCCTGCTTTTTCTCGCTTTCTGCATCTACAAACCAATATTGATTCCCTTCTGCCGTATGGGTTTTATACCACATGTTCGAGGAATTGTTAATCGGATGAACACTCTTCACCTGGTTATAAATCAGTTTCGACATCTGGTTAACAAGAGAATCCGCCTCTGAGTATATTTTACCCGAATACTGTGCTGATGAATAAACCGATGCACCTAATAAGAGCACTATGAAAAATAATCTTAATTGCATAACAAGCATAATTAATTTCAAAATAAGATGGTACTTTCTTTTCCCTTCAAATTAAAAAGGAGTCAAACTAATAATTTCATCTGCCTGAACCTCCGTCTGCGGTTTAAAGTTATCACCGCTCATATATTTTTTTAAGCTGAACAATAGCTGACGAGCTTCAGGACGGGTTTCCAAATCCGATTGCAAATCAACACCAGTCATAATTAGCTTTCCAATGCCAACCTTTGCCTCAAATATTAATGCCAGATTTCGGTTGGTTACCCAATCGTCTATAATACGAACTATCGGATCTGGTTTATTAGCAAAATCTTCAAGCGAAATGGCATTTGAATGGCTCATGGCATCCCACCATTGCCAGTTGCTGTGGTATTCGCTGGGGAATTCAGAAAGTGCTGGATGGTCGGGATTACATAAAATACCCAGCGTATGTGGTTTCTGTCCGTTGGTCCATGCAGTATTCCAAAACATACTTGAAAAGCCAACAGCCACTTCCCCGCCCTTGCCTTCTTTTATACTGCCTTTTTTAACCGTCAAAAGCACTTTGCCTCCTTCTTCCAGAGTTTCCAATGCCGTTTTATTCAGGGTTGAAACCACCAGAATATCATTCCCAACTTCGGGTAATTTATCTGGATACACCCAAAAATCCCATGAATTAACAAAACCAGCTACGTCAACTTGCAATTGGAATTTTGAAGCCGATTCTACTTCAAAAGTTTCACTTATTGAACCCAATTTCTGGTTATGCCCCCAATGCAAATCCTGTTTATTAAACGCTCCCTTACGAACAAGCTGACCTTTCTCATCCACTACTTTCCATGTAGGAACTTCCGAAGTCATTTCATGTTCACCGTAATGAGCGACCTCAATATCCGCTTCTATTTTCTCGTCACTGGTAAAAATCATTTTTGTGAATCGTGCAAGGGGCACTGTTTCGTTACTAAACTGACGGAATTCTTCGGGAGAAATATATCCTTTCTCATCCCAAAATGGGTCGAGCACTCCAACCAAAGCCGTTCCCTGCCCAGGAAAATCATGTAAGTCGAGTAGTTGAAATCCGCCAAAGCCTTTGGTACGCAATGCCGCTTCAATATCCGCTTTATAACAAAGTGCTTGTAATTTACCTGATGCCTTTACAAAATCGTCGGCCAGATGCAGCATACCATGTGCCTCAAGGCTTTTCTGGAAGATTTCGAAGTTTGTAGCTTTAAGCACGCCATCGTATTTAGGAATCTCTTTAAAGTTGGGATAAACACACCATTGCCCAATCTCATGACTTACCATAGGAGCAGTTAACTCAGCTACAGTTTTCTCCCAATCGTAATCGCTTCGAGGCGCTTCTTTATTTATAATACTGTTCAGATTTTGATTCCATCCCTGTATGCGTGTTCCTCTATGCACATTATGAAAATCATTCTCGGGAATAATTGGCCATCCTGCACCCGTAGTATAAACCCGACGTGAATCTCTAGCCTTCCAATACTTCACAAATTCAGTTAAATAGGCTTTATGATTTTTGCCATGAGGTTCGTTTCCATAGGGCATGAGGCAAAACGAAGGATGATTACCATACGCTGCTACCATACGCTCACTCTCTTCGTATAACCATTGATCTACACCGTTGCCAGCCCCCAGATTCGTTGCCCAGGAAGAAGCTTCAACCTGGTAATAAAAACCCAATTTATCAGCTGCCCGGAAAGCGGCTTTGGGTGGACACCATGAATGAAAACGGATGTGATTTAAACCGTGCGCCTTACAAACATTTATAATTCGTTCCCAAGCTTCAACATCAGTCGAAGGGTAACCTGTTTTTGGAAAAATGGCACACTCCAATGTTCCCCTAAGAAATACCGGACGACCGTTAATCGAAAAGCCTCTATCTTGTGCGCGGAACTCACGCATACCAAAGTTCCCGGTCCATAAGTCGCTGTTATCACCCGACTGCAGCTCCACACGTAGTTCATACAAATTAGGATGAAATTCGTCCCATAGAAGAACCTCATCACCCAATGGTAAGTTGACTATAACAGAGGAAGAATCAGTCCCACTATCAAAAGCGACTTCTATACTTTTTACATCTTGTACCTTTTCATTATTGAAGACAGATGCAGCTATTTTTAATTGACCTGATTGCTTCTGCTGGCTGCTATTCTTAAGCTCAATTTCTAAACGTGCTGAATTTTTCGCTATATCCGGGAAAATTCTCACATTAGAAATAGCTATGACATCCTTTCTTATTAATTGAATATCGCCAACAATCCCATTCCAGTTACTTTGTGTATTGTCGCTAATGCTATGCGCATCTATTCCTACATTAATATCATTTACACGGTTATCTATGCAAATGGTAATGATATTTGAACCCACTTTCAGGAACTTACTTAAATCGTAGGTATGAGGAACACCCAAGGCATTCTTTAAACCTACATAGGCATTATTCACCCAAAGCTGGGTCTCCCAATGAGGTCGTTCTAAATACAACTCAATACTTTTGTCCTTCCAACCTTCAGGTAAGGTAATCTCTTTTTGATACCAGGCTCTGCCAACATAATGATAATCGGAAATTAACCAAAATGGGTATCTAAACTTATCATCGCTTAAATATGGCTTATAATTTTCATCGTCAAACCAGGACTTACCCGCTGGATATTCTTTCCATGTATTACCGGTAAATTTGGTATGGTAGCCTACAGGTAAGCCTTTTTGTTGTTCTGGCATTGAGCCTGGAAGTATAATTGAATCAGAAAATTCCCTGGCATACCATCTTTCTCTAATTCCTTGATCCAAACTATCAATTTGGAATTTCCATTGTCCGGATAAAATAATTTTATCTACCTCTTGGGTTGAGCAACTATACAATAATGACACACAACACACAAAAAAGCATAAACTAATGATATTTAAAAACTTATTCATAGTTATATAATATTTCTAAGGACCTATCAATAATTTCTGGTATCCTATATTTTAACGATTCTTTTAACAGCTTTTGTTTTATGCCCAAGCAATTCTATTAAATATCCGCCTGGTTGCATATTACGCGTAGTGATTCTTAACTTCTGATTTTCAGTTATTATGTCCTTGTTTATTAGGGTTCCATCAATCGAATAAATACGGTAGTGATTAAAATCTGCCCTATTATTCCATTCTACATTTATCTGATTCTGAAATGGATTTGGAAAAACCTTAATATCTACGTACACTAGATTATCCCTTATGCCTACGTTACGATATTGACCTTTTATATACAGCTCGGCAACATTGGTATAAGGAGTACTGTTGACATCAGACAACGCAACAAATTTAATGTACTTACAATTCACCGTCTGACCCAAATCAATAGTTTTCAAGGTGTTATCACCATTAAATTTACCCATTGATAAAGCCTCACCCCAATTATTAAAATCATTAGTTCCATAGAATTCATAGTCTATCACATTTCCATTGGTTTTTCCATCCTGGCGTGGTAGATACTTAAAACCGCTTATATCTGCTGTTTCACCTAAATCTATTTGTACCTCATGGGGATGTGTAGGCTGACTACCTGACCATTGTGTAAACCAAAAAGTATAAGGGTTGTTATCAAAAGCATCAACAGCCAGATGGGGATTTTCTTCATCCTGACTATCTGCACTAAGCAAGCTCCATGTATCTTGCTTAAGCAATGTAGGATCTATTTCTGTTTCACTCAATGATTTCCAAACACGAATATAGTCCACCTGTGTTTCGGTCAAATAACCAAGCGGTAAATCAATAAAATACTGATCGCCACTTAACCCAAAACTTGCCCCATTGGAAAGCCAAAGAAACTCGGGACTTTTCACTACCCATTTAGGATCTGAATATCTTACTTTAAAAACACCATCATAATAGATATCCATAAATTGTTCAGTCCAATGAAATCCCCAGGTATGAAATCCCGAATGTATGCCTGGTGTATCATATTTTTTGGTATTCGCTTTATGATCTGCTCCATATCCATCAATATGAACAACGGACTTTGTATAGTCCTCTGTCCAGGCTGTTTCAAAGATATCAATCTCAGCCCCATCATTGGCGGTTCCATCTACATTACCCATATTTGGACCTTGCAACCAAAAGGCCGTATGTGTACCCTTTGCAGCATCACCCACCTTTATTCGTGCTTCGAAATAGCCATATTGGGTTGAATACTTATTATGACTTTGTATTGATCCGTTGGTCATGGCATTGTTTCCGGTTTTATGAACCTTTAAAATCAAATTGCCGTTCAGAACAGAAACATTCTCAGGTTTCCATCTCCAATCATAAATTCCAATATTAGGTCGTGCATTTCTCGATTTGGTGCTGTTATCAATATTCCATTTAACCGTATTTACTTCTGTTCCATTAAATTCATCACTGAAATCCAGTTTCCATTCCTTACTAATTATATCGTTTGCTGGTTTTGCATTTTCAGGTGTTTCAGCATCGATAAACTGAGAATAAACATTGCCTACCAATAGCAACAATATTATAGTTGAAAAAGAAAATTTCATATACTTAATAAATAAGAGATTATTAGACAAAATATAATAGACTACGAACACAAGCTGTTCTGTCAAAGCGATACAGCTTGTGCAAGTTTCATCTATTTATTTTTTAATTACAGTTTTAGATATACTTCCCTTCTCTCCTGATAACCTTACAATATAAACGCCTGGTATTATATCTTGAACCCTAATGCTAACTTGATTCTGATATTCTGAGACATCGCCTTTTTTAATCATCCTTCCAGACATATCTAATAGTTCCCACTCAGAAAATAAATTGCTTATTTCATAACTAATATGTAATTCATTTATAAATGGATTTGGATAAATCTTTATATCCTCTTCATCAATCAAATCATAGATGCCCACATTAGAAAATTCTTTTGAGCCAATTGTTATGGTATCTGAATACGCTGAGTTTCCTATATCGTTAAAAGCATAAACCCTAAACCAATAAGTTTCATCCTTATTTGTATTTTGGAGATTATAAGTAGTCGCATCCTTACCTGAAGTATAAATAGGTGTGAATGCATTGTCTACAAATTGTTCAACGACAAACCCTTTTTCATCCTTAGACAAATCCATCCATACCAGCTCTATTTGCGTATCAGATAACCTTCCACCTTGAACAAACTGAGGAGCATTCGGTAACGTTGGTTCTAACCTTTTAGTAAGGATTGACAATTCTGCACAACTCGCAAAGTTAGTTCCATTAACACCCGATAAACCAACTAGTTTAATATACCTGGCATTTTTACTTCCCGAAAAATACACCTCTTTTAAATCTGAAGAACCTTCCCAGGTTCCGCTACCAGCCTTAGTCCACGTTGCATTATCATTAGAAATATAAAACTCATAATCTTTAATGCTTCCATTTGTTTTTCCATCCTGTCGTGGCATATAGCTAAAACCGATAAAGCTATGCGTTTCATTCATATCGATAACAATTTCATGAGGATAAGGAGGTTGTCCGCCAGACCATTGCGTAAACCAGAATGTTCCGGGATTATCATCAAAAGCATAAGTTGCTAATTGTGGATTTACATAATCTTCACTATCAACGCTTACTAACGTCCAAGTTTTTTTAGAAACAGTGCCTTCCGATATAGCCTTAATAACAACATAGTTAGAATAATAAGATTCATCATTTGAATGAAACGCTTTTACTCTATATTGATAACTTCCTTCTTCAAGAACATCAGGTTCGATATACGAAACGGTGTTGGCGCTTACACTGGCTACTTGCTGAAAAACACCATTTCTTGCTCGTTCAATAATAAAACCTTCTTCATTATCCGAATTATCTTCCCACTGAAGGCTAATTGTGCCTTCACTTCCTACTTCGGCAACTAAATTATCAGGGTATATAATATTCTGGAAATTCTCATCGATTTTAAAGGTTAATATACCACTCCCATAAGTTGCAAACTTAACTGCATTTTGTTTTGTTATAAACTCAACATCAGTATACTCTACGTAAGGAATTGATGCGTCATTCATCTCATACCACCTATCATCATCTACAGAGTAAACCCATATACCTCCAGAACCACATGCCGCATAAATAAATTTCTCATCAGCGGATAAATCAAAATCTCGTATCCTATATACATCCAAACCATTATTATGGTTGGTAAAGGTTTTACCGCCATCTTGACTAATCAAAAAAACTTTTCCAACACCGGCATAATAAACTACTTCTTCATTCATATTCGAGGCCCTTATAATATGCTGATTTCTATGGTAATTATATGATTGGTCATTTGCTTTAGGCACTGAACCCGAATAAGTAGTTTTCTCAAATGTTTGTCCGCCATCCAAGGAATACAGGAAAACGCCATTTTTAACAGAAACATACCATCGCTTTGTGTTAATGGGTGAGTATCCAAAGCCGGTAATTTCACTACCCGTTTCTTTTTCAAAATCGAAATAATGCTTTGTTTGAATAATCGATTGCTGCTCAGGGTTAAATGTTAATTTAGATAAATTATTTCCATAAGCTAAATATACAGCATCCTCATTTTTGTTAGGAGAAGGAATCATTGGTGCAGCCCACCAATTACCTGTCGGGTAATTAATTGAGATAAGACCCGAGTTTTCTGCCAAAAAATTTGATTTATGGTAAATCGTTCCAAAATACATCCAAGTCCAAACAGAAGCATCATTATTTGCTAATGTCACTCTTAATCCGTCAGTTGTTCGCACATCCTCTGTGACTGCCTCATTTGAAGAAGTCAAAAAGCCAACAGTTCCTCTATCCTGGGTGCTGGTGAACGAACTGTAATAATTTTGTCCATGATCTGCATCGTAACACATTTGGGCTGGCGCTCCATAGTTCAACGATACATAACTTGACCAAAGCTCAGGCGTATCGGATATATAACATCCGAAATCTTTACCTAAAAAGAAAAAACAACTATTATCTTTTCTCTTATAAAATTTCATATGGTGTACATCCCAACCTAAGCGGTGACCGAAATTACTAAAAGATGTACCATAATTTATTGATACATTAGCATCTAAGTATCCTCTTACTATTACATTGGGTTTATTTGGGTGTACATCTCTGGCATTTGTATCTCCACTTTCATTGCTTATATCTATCTGCTTATGTGTCCAGCTTGCTCCTTTATCTGTTGAATAGTAAATATTTGAATATTTTGTTGCAACGTAAAAATGGTAGTTCCCATTATAATAAGTCCCAAAAATCCTATCCAAACTAACAAAGGTATTTGATGATGTATTTATTAATGTAAAATCCTGAGCATCTACAGCATGCTCATAAATGCTGACTTTGGAATCGGCATAATTATACACGGCTAGAAACACTGATTCAGAATTATGGACTCTAAACATTTTTACATAATAGCTGCTGGGGTTAAATTTTGTTGAGAGTGGCAAGTATGTTGTTCCATCATCACTGGATACATAAACCTGTTGGTTATTTGAACTTGTTTTAACCAGTACAAATACTTTATTGCCGTTTTCTGTTTTTACAATGGCTCCTTCGTATGTGTTAGCAGTAAACTGCACGCCGCTTGCATTAATCCATTCCTTTCCTTCATTGTCGCTATATTGCATCCTGCTGGCAGCGCTGCGAATCATCCTGAAAGATTGATCTGCTTTATTTAAACCGTCAATATAAGAGGTACTGAAGTTTCCTGTGTGATTCATCACTTCCCAATCGGTTTTCGAATCATCTCCGGACTCTCTGTTAATTTTCCAAATATGTCCGGCATAGCTTATAGCATAAATAACATCATTGGCTTGGTCGTATACAGACCCTACTGTTCTAAATCCATATGGACTCCCATCGTATGTTAAAAACCTAAACTGCTCCCACGTCCCAGTGATTTGCCCATCCGCATAAGATGATGTGTTGGAAACACTCTTTAAGGCATTCTCCGCTTTTAATGATCTTTCCTGACGTCTTTTGTTTACGGCTTTTTCTTCGGCTGAAAGAGTAAGTTTAGGACGTTCTTCATGTTCTTTATCTGTTTTAAGTTCTGCTTGCTCTGTATAGCCTAATTTTTGAATTGGTCTTGATTTATGAAAAATCAATCCAACAATAACACCAACAGTCACTAACAAAAATATTACTACATTCTTTTTCATATTAAAGCGATTAATCATTTGTAACTGCACTACCCCACCAATCATTGTCAGGATTAAAATCCTTTGAGAGAAAATTCAACCTTTGTTTTTCCAGGTTAGGTAATAAGGTCTCCTCTCTATATTTTTTGCTCTCTTTGGCTTTATTCTCATTATAATTTGGATCCTTTTCAGGAAACTTTGCATTTACAGAATGTAAGTAGTTAAAAAGCTGTTCATGAAGTTCTTTCACCTGAAATGGATGTTGTACCGCCAGATCATTTTGTTCACCTAGGTCTGTCTTTAAGTTATATAATTCTTCTAATCCTGTTTCGTAATAATGTATCAATTTCCAGTGACCCAAACGAATTATAGAAACGGGATCTCCCCCTTGATTCCCATAGTGTGGATAATGCCATATCAAAGGCCTATCAGGAATTGTTTCTCCTTTTAAAAGAGGCAATAAACTTACTCCATCCGAATGCTCCTCGGGGCGTAAATTAACTTTCGCCAAATCCAAAATTGTAGGATATAAATCGACGGCAGAAACCGGACTATGGCAGGTCAATCCTCCATCAGTTAATCCCGGAACTTTAATAAAATAAGGTTCACGAATTCCACCTTCGTACTGGTAGCCTTTA
Source organism: Saccharicrinis sp. 156 (assembly GCF_050589685.1). Taxonomy (NCBI): domain Bacteria; kingdom Pseudomonadati; phylum Bacteroidota; class Bacteroidia; order Marinilabiliales; family Marinilabiliaceae; genus Saccharicrinis; species Saccharicrinis sp. 156. Next base: position 66,273 of record NZ_JBNGOS010000031.1, on the reverse strand, counting down.
CCTCCACGAAGTGGTAGATTCGAGGTTGAAAAATTGTCACCCGAAGCAACTCCACCATTGTCGGCTGTGAAAATCACAATGGTATTTTCATCTAATCCAAGCTCTTTTAATGTGTTTAACACAAGTCCCACAGCATCGTCCATTGTTTCAATTAAACCAGCATATATAGGATTATCTTGTACATTTCGAATAGGTAAGCGTGCTTCCATTTCAAAGCCTGAATCAGCAATACCTTGTTCTTCAGCTTTATCTCTGTATTTTGACCATTTCTCGTGAGTCGTTTGAATGGGAGCATGTACTGCATAAAAAGACAGATAGGCCAAAAAGGACGTGTCCTTATGTGCTTTAATAAAATCTGCTGTTTCCTGAGCAAGTCGCATGGTTAAACTTTCTCCATCGGGACCACTAGGCAAGTTAGGGTTATTCCATGGCGCATAAAAGCCACCTTTAGGGCTTCCAACATCCCATCCTCCAATATTAATATCGAAGCCATGATCCTCAGGCCATGATCCTTTATCGCCAACATGCCATTTTCCTGCAAAAAACGTTTTATAACCAGCCTCTTTTAGTGCTTCCGGCAAAGTGATATATTCATTTGATAAACGATGATTGTATTCAGGAGGCATTAATTTTGTGTTATAACCAGCATCACTCCATGTTTTACCTGTAGCGGCACCAATCCAGTCGGTAATACCATGCCGAGCCGGAAATTTTCCTGATATTAAACTGGCTCGAGAGGGGCTACATACCTGACAAGCTGCATAGCCGTCAGTAAAAACCATACCTTCACCTGCTATCTGGTCAATATTCGGTGTTTCATAATAAGTACTTCCCATGCAGCTCAAATCATGATAACCCAGATCATCTGCAACTATAAAAAGCACATTGGGTTTAGTTTGAGGTCCATTTTTAGTACAGGAAAACAGTAAAATACTTAAGACACAAAATAGTATGCTGTTGAATCTATACATCTTCTTAAATTCTTATTTGTTAATAATATTTTCGATTTACTCTGCTTGCCAAAACACATAATTACCATGATCATCATTCATTTTCTCAAGCCAATGATCAAATTTAGCTTGTAGTTCTTTGGCTTTTTCAGACTCAATTTCTATCAGATTATTTCTTTCTCCGATATCCTCCTTTAAATTATACAATGCTAACTTTCCACTATTTGAACCTAACATAATCTGAGAAGTAATGGGGCGCCATTTCGGACAATAATCCTCTGCAAAAACAAGTTTCCAACCATTATCAATAATAGCCCATTGCTTATCAAACTTAAAGCACAATGGTTGCTTTGATATTAGTGTAGGTTCGTTCTTAACAACTGGTTGTAACAAGCTACCACCATCAAACGTTATAGATTTATCTGCTTTTATTCCTGCAGCTTCCAGACAGGTTGGTACAATATCCATAGTGGATACCCGATGATTATATAATTTCCCGGATGGTAACTCTTTTGGCCATGACATAATAAAAGGCACGCGAATTCCACCTTCGTGCATTGTGTATTTCGATCCGCTCAGCGGCAAGTTATTCGCACCAGTTAGTGGCTCTCCTCCATTATCCGAAACCAACATGATCAAAGTATTATCAAGTAAGTTATGTTCATTTAAACGATCTAACAGGCGACCAATATTATCATCCAGACAATTTAAGTTGGCCAGATAAAGTTTTCTTTTTCCTTCATCTGTTATTTCTCCCACTTTGGTATATTTATAATAGTAATCGTTATATGTTCCCATGGAGGGATCATAATTCGGTATTTTGGGAGCATCCCATTTTTCACGGTATTTCTCGGGTACCTGATGAATTAATTCATGTACTGCATTATAAGCTAAATCCAGAAAAAAAGTTTTATCCTTATTTTTATCAATAAATTGTAAGGCCTCATCTGTATAAAGGTTTGTGCTATAGGTGTCTTTAAATCCTACTTTAACTTTATCTCTAAATATTCTGCCAAGAGAAGCACTTTCTCCATACGGATCAGGTGTAGCTTTTTCAATATCTTCATCCAGCAAAAAGAAATCGTGGGCATGGGCACTAAATCCAATAAAGCTTTCATAACCATGGTTGTTAGGAAAATCCCTTGCTTCCGGATTGTGGTAATTTCTTCCAAAATCACTTTTCCCTACCTTTCCGGTTGTATAACCATTTTTCTTAAGTAATTCAGCAATAGTAAGAACGTTAACAGGTAGTCCTGGACCCCAGCTCATCTTTTCATCCCATCGTTCCTGGTATTTCCCTGTATAAATAGCTGCACGCGATGGGCTACAAACTGGTCCGGAAACATAACACTGATCAAACAGAACACCGTTTCGAGCTATTCGATCCATATTAGGTGTTTTACAATTGGCCGAAACATGTTTATATGCACTTAAATCAGCATACCCCTGATCATCGGTAACTATCAGAATAATATTGGGTTGCTTTTTATTTGAATCCGCTGATTTAACAGGATTAGTGCATTTCACAAATAAAAATATGGTTGCTATTAGTAAAATATATCGCATGCTGTATTTGAATTATAAATTTCTTAAAAAAGTGCTTTTGCCAATTCTATGAACACAACCTGATGCCCTAAACTATTAGGGTGATTATTCTGACTCATAAATAACTTCAAATCCACACCTTCCCTTTTCATTTTCTTAAACTGAGCATAAACATCTACTACGGGAATTTTATATTCTTCGCCCAACCTCTTAATCAAATTACTATATCCGGCAAGCTTTGTATTATCGTTAAGGATGTCTTCCTTTAAATCAGGGGTTGGTGTAAGCAGTACAAGTTTTATTTTTGATGATAAAGCTTTCTTAATCATAAACCGCCATGCTTTCTCTGTTCTTTCCAAACCAATGCCCCTATCGTTTAACGCATAATCAATAAAAAGCAAATCCGGCTTTAATGGCAATACATCTTTTTTAAATCGTTTAGCTCCTTGTTCTGACTGCTCTCCTCCAATGGAAGTAGTAATGCAATTAATTACTGCATTGGGATAGTTCTCTTTTAAATATTCAAGAAATAAATGTGGATAGGCAGAAAGCGTGTTCACCTTTGGCGTTCTGTAATAACCGGAAGGTACACTATGACCATGAAAAACAATATTAATGGTTCTGTTTTTGGGCCATACTAATACAAGCTGTTCTTTCAGTTCGGCTAAATAATCACTGTCCTTTTGTTGCTTGTCATTTTCCTGGGCATCTAAAGCTTTATGACTTCCTAAAAAAAGAATAACACCAAACACCAACCTTATACCCAAACCACGAAACACCAACACCTTATCTTTACTTATTTTATTTACCATTGCTTATTTTTTTATTTAATATTCTGAAGTCTTTAAACCCACGATACTCAGAAAATCCTTACATGCAGATTTAACACTATTATCCTGATTGGGAACCTTATAAACCGACTTAACTACCTCAATAAAGTCATCTTTATTATCCTGATACAATAGAAAATTTACTGCCATTAATGCGATATCCTTGTTTTTACTTTTACAGGATTCTGCTAATTTGATTTTTGCATCGGCATGGTCAAAGTTATGAGATGCTACCGCTGCAGCCGTTACGGCAACCGGTGGATATTCATCGTCAATCAGGCCAAGAATATCATCCTTATATGCTTTTATACATTTTGCAGACTGCGAGCGCATTCCTGTAATAGCCCAGTAGCGTACTATTTTATTCGAATTTTTCAATAATTTCTGCTGTCTCCTTGCCGCCTCATCCCCTCTACTTCCAGATAAAGAAGCCGCTTTATAAATTTTCTTTACTGAAAACCGTTTATTATCCATCCGGTATTCATAAGGGGTTTCGTTCTTAGATATGGATGCCATTTCATATTCTGGCAGAAAGAGCACATCGCGTGAGCCCAATATCCTTTTTTCCAACTGTTTCCTCATTGCTAACAGTATCTTTCTGTATTCCGGGTCGTCAACCAGATTGCGTGTCTCCCATATATCATTCTCTATGTCGTAGAGATATTCGGTAGGACGTTCCGAAAAAATCGATTTTTGCATCGCATTTAAATACCCTTTCCCGTAATCCTTCCTCATTTGTACGCTTATATCTCCAATTTCAAAATAATTGATATAGCGGAACTGTGGCATAAAAGGCATATAGTTTCTAGAATAGATAAACCTACCATCTGTTATGCTGCGCACAAGGTCTATTCCATTATCCACCCTATCGGTAGACAATTCAATATACTTTGCTGGATCAGCAACTTTATCCCCAATAAAAACACGCCCCTTCATATATTCCGGAACAATACCTCCAGTCAAATGAATTAATGTAGGTGCCAAATCTTTAAAATCAATCAGTTCATCGGTAACTACACCTCCTGTTCCCCAGGGGGAAAGATGTTTGTACATCTCAGGAAACCAGACTACAAATGGAACCCGATATCCCAGATTAATGCCATTGGCCTTACATCTGGGTATTCCTTCGCCATGATCAGCATAAAAGAAGATAATGGTACTATCCCTTAAATTATCTTGTTCAAGCCAACGTAATATTTCACCTATTCGCACATCGGTTAGTTTAATAGAATTATATACCCGTGCAAAATGCTTTCGCATTTCTGGTGTGTCATTATAAAATGGGGGCATTTTGAATTCATCCTCAGCAATCCTTTGCTCTGGAGAAAGCCTCTCCAATACATTTTTCTGATACCACTCATACGAATTTGTCATGGTCCTGGACTGATGAGAATCGGCAATATTAAACACTGAGAAAAAAGGCTGACCAGGTTGACGTTTCCACCAACCCGCCTTGCTGGAGCTTTCGTGCCAAGCCTCGTTTGTAAACTCATCGGCATTCGCGATGTTATAATCTGTTTTACTATTATTGCTTACATAGTAACCTTGTTGCTTAAGAAAATATGGAAATCCTTTAATGAAATCTGGGATAGGATAGGCACTTCGCTGGTGCCCGGTTCCCATCTCAAAAGTATGAACACCTGTGATGATTGTACTCCTGCTTGAAGAACAAACCGTTCCGGTAGAAAAGGCGTTCTCAAATCGCACACCTTTCAATGCCAGTTTATCTATCTCAGGGGTGCGTGCATCTTTATTACCGTAGCATCCAATAAATTGTGGTGATGTATCTTCAATAGTCACCCATAAGATATTGGGTCTGTTTTGCCCTAAAACATCCCCACAGCTTAGAAACAACAGGATCAACAAACAGTTTAATATGCCTTGAGTACCAGGTGTCATAAATTTATTATTCATCATAAATATCAGAAGCCTTGAATTGCTTTTTAGTTTTCTCATCCATAAAATCAAGATCTTCCATGTTTACCGAACCAGATGGATTAAAGTCCTGACTTACCATATATTTTAAAAGACTTGACCTTAGTTGACGGGCAACTGGTCGCTTTTCAAGTTCATTCATTAAATCAATAGATGAAAAGATCAGTTTTCCATTTCCAACCTTCGTTTCAAAAACATTCGTCAAATGATGATTGGTAACAAAATTATCAATAACACGCACAATAGGTGTAACATCCAAGCTATCTACAATTAAAGACTTAGATTGAATACATAAATCCCACCATTGCCATTCTGTATAACCTTTCGTTGGGAAATCATTAAATGCCTTATGGTTTTCATCCATTAGCAGACCCATGGTACTCGGTTGATTTGGAAAGTGAACTGGACTCCAAAATACTGGAACAAAACGTCCATTAACTCCTTTTATATTTTTATAATCAGGATTTAACAGTACCGTTTTACCTTTACTTAACTCTTTTTTCGCTTTTTCATAAGAGTTGGTAATGATCACTTTATCGGAGGATGTTTTCACTTTCTTTGGATAAAACCAAACATGCCATTTATTTTTATATTCGGTACCTTTTAAAGCGAGATTAAAGGTTAATTCTGCAGCCTTTTCAACATTCACATCTATTTCTATATTGCCCAAATTGATATTATTACCAATTTTCAAATCAACACCTTTAATAACTCCGGCTTTTACTTTTTCACCAACTTTATTCGTAAAAGACCATTCTAAATCCTGCCCTTTCATCTCTTTATAAAAGTTGGCAATTTCTAATGAAGCACTAAACTTCTCGCCATTTTCATAAACAGCCTTTTCAAACCGGATAAGAGGTACAACCTCTGAATTAAACTCTCTGAACTCTTCAGCACTTATTGCGCCTTTCGATTCCCAGAAAGCATTTAACAAACCAACTAATGCAGTTCCTTGCCCGGGAAAATCCTGCAACTGCAATAACTGAAAACCATCAAAAGCTGGCGTTTTTAAGGCTCTTTCAATCTCTTCCTTGTATAGCATAGCTGCAAGTTTCCCTGACGCATAAGTAAACTCATCAGACAAATCCATTAGTCCTTTTTTCTCCAGTTCGTTTCTTATTGCCATAAAGTTTAATGGCTGTAAAACACCAGTATACTTTTCAATCTCTGTCATATCAGGATATACCGAATATTGACCAATCTCATGAGAAATAATAGGAACGGGAACATGTTCACTGGTTGCACTATAATCCTCGTTGAAATGAGGTGGCTTTGCATTGAAAATTCCCTGACCACGCACCCAACCTTTATCCGTTTTTTGCGTCACAAAAAAGTCATCTTGTGGTTGAGCTACCAATCCTAACGGACGTTGAAATGAGTAACAGGTTGTCATATATAAATGACGGTTGTCTTTAGCCTTTAACTTGGCTACAGTTGAATTCAACAAATCCACATCTCCCTCCAATTCATTCCCTAAAGCCATTAACACAAAGGAAGGATGATTCCCATATTCATTTAATATTCTATTGCCTTCACTCACTAGAAAATCAGTAGTTTTTTGATCTTTACCAAACATCAAACTCCAATGAGGCAATTCGACCTGACAATAAAACCCGGCTTCATCAGCGGCTTCAAAAGCAGCTTTGGGAGGACACCACGAATGAAAACGCAAGTGGTTTAATCCATAAGCTTTTGCTTGAGCAATTAACTTTGCCCATTCAGCTTTTTCCATCGGAGGATGTCCGGTTAATGGAAATATGGCACATTCAAGATTTCCTCGAAGGAAAATACGTTGGTTGTTTAGCGTTAGTACTTTATTGTTCTTTTGAATTTCCCTATAACCAAACTGAACAGAAGTTGTATCGGTACCAGCAATTAAATTAAAGTTGTACAAATTGGGAGTAAACTCATCCCAAAGCTTCATTTTGTGAGGTTTCTGTATTATTATGGTATTTACTCCTTTACTGAATCCATTTGCAATCACCTCACCATCTGTTGAAGATATTTGGTAGTTTAATTCCAAATCTGTATTTGAAATTCCTTCAAATGTTACTTTAATTGTTCCCTCGGAAACATTTGAGTATACTTGAAGATTCTCTACTTTATTTGTTTTGTTGGCAGTTAGTTTGATATCACCAATTATGCCGTTCCATTTAATTTGCGTGTGGTTGGTATAGGCATGTGCCATGTCCTGATTTACCGGATCTGGATATTTGTTACCTTTAACATTTATGAATGGATATAAGTTTGAGTTATCTATCCTGATAGTCAAGGTATGTTTACCTGGAGTTAAAACCGAACTTAGGTCGTACCTGTGAGGCGCAATTAAACTTTCATTTTTCCCTATCAATACGCCATCAACAAATAGTTTAGATTCCCAAATAACACGTTCTAACTCTAATGTTAATTGCTTTCCGTTCCATTCACCAGGTATAAATATCTCTTTTTGATACCAGGCCGCCCCTATATACTGGTGCTTTCGCGTTAACGCACATAATATGTCGTTGTTCATTTCAGGCTTACGCGTGTTTTTTGTTCCTAATCCAGCATCATCCAAGGTGCCGGGCAACTGAATGGGAGTTCCATTCAGTTTATTTTTCGCCCATTCCTCAGATAAGCCAACATTTGCAGAATCTAAAACAACTGTCCATTCTCCTTCAAGATTTATTTCTTCAACCGAAGAAGATGTACAACTTGCCATAATTACGACTAAGAGTAATGCTATAATTCTCGATATTGACTTCATATTTTATTTTTTTAAATTATGGCAGACCTAAAGAGAAATCTGTTCCAATAGTTCTTTTGCCCCAACATGCATCGAATTCAATACCAAAACTTCCTTAAGTATATCCTTTGCATTTTTGGTATTTCCAAGTCCAACCTCAGCAAGTCCAATTAAATATTTTGCATCAATGGTATTTCTCTTCTGAATATCATCTTCAAATACCAGAAGTAATGGCAATGAAGTTGCGAAATAGTCAATTTCCGCTTCTTCTTTTAATTTGGCCTCAGCAAATGCTTTAATGTTTTTCAGTAAGGTTTCAGCCTCTTTCTTTTTTCCTAACTCCATTAATGAAAGTGCTTTGAAGTATGACAACTCGGAATATGCACTTACAGCCATGTTAATAAAATCACCTTCTTCAAGGGTACTTTTTGTGAAAAGTGCATTTGCATTTTTCTTCTTACCCATTGCTTTTAGTGCCATCGCTTTCCAATAATTGATATGTGCAACAGCTTGAAGTGGATGATATTTTTCTCCCAGGTTATCTGGTGTGTTCATCGATTTTTCAAAATACTGTAAGGCAGTTTTAGCATCACCTTTCTTCAATGCTTCCTGTCCTAATTTAAGGCAAGCTTCAGTAAATTGCTTTAAAACCTGACCTTCACCACCTTCCCATGGATGGAAGCTACGGTTCTCCATTAAATCCAGCGCTTTGCGATGTTGACCGTTAAAGTTGTATAATGCTGCCAACTCTACAGAAAAATCATCACGTGTTTTAATTTTCTCTAGCATAGGTTCTAAACTTGCTAAGCGCTCTTTTGGACTATCGTTTAATTTCTTTCTAAGTTGGTCGTATTCATAACGGATTCGCATATCCTCAGGCGAGAACCCAATAGCCTTTAAATAAGCCTCTCTTGCCTTTTCACCTTCACCACGTGCATTCCAATATGCAATTCCCAGACTACGGTATAACGTTCCGTATTTGCTATTGGCTGCTACAGCTATTTCCCATGATTTTATAGCATCCTCATGTCTTTTTAGGTTAAAGTAATAGTTACCTAAACCATATGCTGCAAGTGACTTAAGCTCTGCTTTCTCAATTGCCCACTCCAACACCAATTGCTCATTAAGCCTTGATGGGAAAAAGTAGTCGTACGAAGCATCCTTCGCTTTACTTAGTACTTTAGTACAATTTGATTCATCACCTGCTTTATCATATAACCAAGCCAGTACAAACTGTGTCATTACCGATTTACCCATAGGGTTTGGTACAACACATTTCGGGATTTCATTTTTATGATGAAGTTCGATTAAATCAATCGCTTCCTTATAAAAACCAGCTTCTGCATAATCAAATGCTATGTCGATAATTGTTTGTGCATCATTTCTTGACGATTGAATAAAATCATCGTAATTACCCGACAGGTTTGCTGCTTCAAATTTTGCCCACTGATCAAGAGCGTCAGTTTTGAAAAGCGCTTTTAAGGTTTCCTGAGCAAGCGCTTTTTTGTCTTGTCTTTTCTGAATAACCGCTTTTAAAATTATTGCTTTATTATTTTGTCTGTTGGTATTTAGCGACTCTTCAAGATGTTCCAATGCCGTATCATAATCGTTGTTCATACAATCAATTGTTGCCAACTGATAATATGATGCTGAACGCCATTCGAAATTCCAGGTAGCTTTATAGAATAAACCATAAGCTTCGCCATATTTACCTTGAAGCGCACAAGCCAGTCCACAAAAATGGTGTGCCTCTCCTGACGCAGGATTTGGATGATAAGTAGTCATTATTTCAATGGCTGCCTTAAGATTCTTTTCTGCCTCAGCAAATTTTCCACTTTTAAGCGCTAAACGTCCCAGTCCAATGTAAGACTTATAACTTTTAGGATCGCGCTTAATCGCTTCTTTCCAATATGTTTCCGGATAACGCGTTGGGTGACGATACAACTCAAGATGTTCTCCTATCAATTCAAGATCGTTAGCACTTTCAACTTTTTTAGGCTCTTCTGGTTCAAACGCCAATTTTCTGTTACGTTCTTTATTGATTTCACGATGATGGTAAGCTAATAACTCTTTACCATTCTCATCCTGAACGATTAATGAAACAGTATTTTTCTGTCCATCTTTAATCTTAATGGTATTATCTTGCCATGGCTCATTCGGAGTTACTGTTTTGTTTTCAAAAGCTCTCTCATTATCACCAATCTTCAAAATGAATTTTAGGTTCTCTAGTTTGCGACTACTTGCTACCCCTAAATCCAACTTATTGTTCTCTTGAATTTCAAGACGAATGGCCAAGTCTTTGTTGGCATTTTGTACGGGACCAAGTTTTTTAAATGACCACCAATATTGAGAGAATGTTTTTGTTTCGTACGGGAGCAAATAGGTAAAATCGGGTTGATTATCCGTATACACACCTGCCATAAGTTCAAAGTACGGTCCGCCTTCATCAGTCAATTCACGATCCCAGGCCCTTCCAAAGTCATGATTACCCCAAGTCCATTGCTTTTTTCCCGGAGCAATATGGCGGTTGGCCACATGAATAAATCCACCATCAGCTTTGAAATCATAACCTCCAAAAAAGTCGTATTTTGTATCGCAAACCATGTAACTGGTAGGTACAGGAATATTATCATAATTACGCAAATCGTTTTTGCCAGGTCTCTCATGATACGGTATTCCATAATAATCGTTTTCGGCATTTGGAAAACTACTTTGTGCACGAACAGCGTGGTCGGCCACATAATGTACATCAGGTGGAAAGAAGCTACGGTAATCTTTATGTACTTCAACCGCTACATTGGCCCACCACAAAAATGTTTGTGTTAAAGGCGTACGATTAAAAAGTCTTCCGCGTAGCTCAACAAGAGAGCTTCCCGGACGAATCCGGATGCCGTGCATACCTTTTAAACGGTACATTGGATCGTATTCCGACATCCATAATGTTTTTGCCCCATCCGCTTCCTCTTCAATGTAAACATCGCTCGGCAGATACGTGCCGGGACGGTGATGTTGTGGCCAGTTAAATTCTACACCGCCACTAATCCAAGGGCCTGCCAAACCAACTAAGGCCGGTTTAATTACCTTTTGTTGATAGAAAAAATTGTAATTATCATTGGTTTTATCTTGTGCCTCAAAAATTCTCCCACCTATTTCGGGTAACATTACCAAGCGCACAAATTCGTTTTCAAGGACTACCGATTCGTAGGTTTCATCCGTTTTTTCGTCATAAACCTTATCGATAAAAGGAACTGGATAAACCTTACCTGACGAGCCCTGGTAAACTCGTTTTTCAAAAAATACCGGGTTAATCTCTGGTTTCCCCAAACCGTATGTTGGTAGTGTAATCTTCTGTTTACGGGCATTTACGCTATTTTCACCTTTGCTGTTGTCGGCTATTGAGTCAGTCTGTACGATCGAATTACTCAAACTCCCCGAGTGCATTTCTTCCGTCATCTCCATATTATCCCGTTTCGAAAAACTACTCAACATCGTTATTGAAAAGACAACTAATGTGAAATTTCTAACACTTTCATAAATCCGTGTTTTCATGTTTATTTGTGTTTTCATGTTTCTTCTCTTCCTTATGTTTATTATTAATTCTGTTTTAATATCCGTTCATTGGCAATGACTAAAGTTGACACAGATCGTTTAGGCAGCAACAACTCTTTGTTCCTCACTTTCTTTTTATCCAGATTTCTTTCCTTATCTGTAATATAAATAGATGCATCCTTCCACTTAATTCCATCCAACTTAACCAGCCTATCTTCCTCTTTATGATTAATGAATACCAACACAACTTTTGCTTTTGAAGCATCCTTAAATGCAGAAACTTGTAAATCCGTTGCTTGATCCAGTAAACTTAAGTCACTCTCTAATTCCACATCAATACGTGTCATCCCTGGCCGAACAAAGCGTGAATAATTTCCGAATGCCCATAATAATTTGGTTTCGGAAATATTTCCATTGAACATCAATTGATGATTAAGCTTAGATGTATCACTTTCTACTCCATTCCCTAAACCATCATCAAGATGAATTAAACCATCTTTAAAGTTGAATTGAGACAATGCGGTCCACCACTCCCAGGATCTTGCATTGGCAATCGTCAAATCAGAATGAATCACGCGGGCCACATACAATGCGGTTGCCATTCCTGTATCGCGACCCCAACCTCCTTTTATTTCGGAATTCTTTTCGAGGATACAGAATTCTGTTTGATGATAATCGATTTTTGGGTTGATCTCTTTAATTCTGGCAGCCAATTTCTGACGATATAATATTTGCTGATCTAACGGCCAGGTTGTAAAGTAGGAATGTGAAGTAATGGCATACTCCAGGTTTTCAAAATCTCCGATGTATAAATCTGACGCTGGATTATAAAATGCGTTTATTTGATCGCCATTATTATTTTTACCTTTTTTCTGATACAAATAACCAACATCTCCAGCCTCACCTACAAGCAACTTTGTTTTTACACCTCTTGAGGCCATCTCCACGGATAGAACTTTTACATAATTAAAAAGCTCAGTATTGGTTGCTGGAGTACCTTCCTGATTGCTTTTGTCCCATGCCCATTGAGGCTCATTAAATGGACTTAAAAAATCAAAATGTATATTTTCCCTTTTTTCAAAATGTTCGATAACGTCAACCAGATACTTGGAATAAGCCTTATAGTATTCTGGTTTTAAATTAAATCCTAAATCACCCTTGGTAGCATGTGCTAATCCATTTTTGGTATAAAAAACCGGAGGTGAAATGGTGTAGGCTGTAAATACAGGGACTCCATTTTCTTTGGCTGCATTTAAAAACCATCGCTGTCCTTTGTACTTGGTCCAATCATAATGGCCATTGGCATCCAAGAAACATTCGGACCTGCGCCACACGTTACGTATATCTGACTGATCCCCTTGTTCAGCAGAACCCGCCCCCAAATAAAAACGCCAATTTGAAAGCCCTATACCTAAGGGGTTTCCATCCTTATCCATTTCAAGGCTAAAAAGTAATTCTGCAATCTTTTTCCGTGTTTCAATTGGCCAGTGTTCACCAACAAACTGACATCTCCAGGAATCCGATGCACCAAAGCATTTAATTTTCTGATGGGTTTTTTCAAAGTCTATCTCAACTTTCACCTCTGAATGGTTCTGGGAAAAAGATGGAAGTGCCCAAAAGATAATCAGTATGTATAGTATGTTTTTCATTTGCTTTGATTAATATTACTATTGCCAAAATTGCTTGATTTTGTTCATATTCAATGGCTCGAAACCATAACCTTTGTTGTACTAACATTAACGCCGTCTATACCTGCCAACAGGTAAACTCCTTGCACCAAATGAGAAGAACGAATAGTCATCTCTCTTAGTCCTTTACTAATGGGATTTACACTTAATAAATTTCCAGTTGTATTATATAGACGTATTTCCTTCAATGATGAATTCTCTTTGAACCTAACTATTATATCATTATTAATCTTATTATAATAAGCTTTAAACTCCGGGACTTTCAAAAACGAGTTTGCAGAGATATTAGATGAAATATCCGCTGTATAAGTAATTACTGAAAGAGCAGGAACAATCAGGTTATTGGATGAAAAATCAAATTCTTGTTTAGATAAATTAGCAAACTCATCTGTTAAATATAATTGAGCGTTTTGCAGCCTTTTATCTCCAACACCTTTCAATAAAATCTTTGATTCTATTGCTTCGTTGGTATAGTTGGCCCCAACTAGTACCAACTTTTTTTCATTGTCATCGGTATAAACTGAATAAATAATATCAGAGGTTTCTTCTGAGATTGTCAAATTATCAGAACGCGTATAGCTTACCCGCTTCATTCCAGGACGAATGAAATGAGAAAAGTTACCCAACGTGTAAAAAAGTTTATTGAGATGATAATCGCCATCAGAATTATCATTCTTGGTTAGTGCTTCAATTAGGGCAAACCTTGATTCACCCCCATGTTTTCCTTGACCGAATGTACTCCACCATTGCCAACCAGTTGTATTAGCAACATTTAAGTCGGCCATAAGAACTTTCGAAAGCGATAAAGCACATTCCATTTCTGTTAGCACGTATCCATCGGCATAGCCGTCTCTATAACCTCCACCTAACAGAGAATATTCAGTTTGCCATGCCATGGGAACGGGATCCAACTGAAGGCTTTGATCCAGAAAAGTCTTCCGTTCACTTTCTAAAGCAGATCCAAAATCTTTCCAGTAACTATGATAGGAAACTATATTAGAAAACGAAGGTGTTCCTACCAATGAGAGGGTGGAATTCTGATTCCAAAAATTGTCCAACTGGTTACTGGCATGACCTGTACCTCCTATATGATAACTGATTGAGCCAGCTTCTGAAATAAACAATTTTGTATCGATATTTTGCTTGGTAAACTCATTATCAATAGCAACTACAACATCATGTATTTCCTGATTGGTCCATGGGGTACCTTCTTGACTAACGTTTCCTCCGACTTCCGAAGGCGCCCAAGCATATTGAGGCTCATTTAATGGACTTATATAATCAATCTTAATTCCTTCATTTTTAAAATGTTTGGATACCTCTGCAAGAAAACGTGCAAAATCGTCGAAGTATTCTTGTTTTAATATGGTTGACATTGCTGCCCCGTATTCTCTAAAACCGAGATTATTATCAGTATAAAGGACCGGTGGACTATTTTGCCAGCCAATGATGTGATTTATATTATAATTGACCGCTGCTTGTTTTAAAAACCATTGCTGGCCAGCTTGTTTATTCCAGTTGTAATTTTTTCCGTCAGCATTGAGAAAACATTCGGTCCTTCTCCATTCCTGGGTGATCCGGCTTGCCTCTTCTTGTTCTGCAGTCCCGGCTCCTATATTAAAACGCCATGCAGACAGTCCTAATCCTTTAGGATTTCCATGCGCATCTTTTTCTGAACTAAATAGTAACTCTGCTAACTTCTCTTTTTTGGTTTCCGGCCAATATTTCCCTATTCTCTCAGCATTCCATCCATCAGAAGAACCAAAATTCTGAATAGTTTGTTTTTTATCGGTAATATCAATTTCTATTTGTATGGGATTACCTGCTGTTTCCCAACGTGTTTTATTATTTTCCGGTGCCGGTATTTGGGTTTCACGAGCTAAGGCCTGGATTTGATTGGCACTAAGAGATTTGTTGAATATTTTAATATCATCTAACCTTGCCGACATATAATAATTGTTCGAACGATTAGGATTACCACCCAAATACAATGAATTTGTTTGAACCGATTTTGGTGTAAACATGATATAACCTCGAGAAACTTCCTCACCGTCAACATATATGGTTGCCAATTTATCAGCAAATGTTATCGCCACATGCAACCAGGTATTTTTAACAATAGGTCGGGCGTTAAGTGCTTCATAATTACTATATTCTTTATTATCACTAATTACTGAGCTCATATTATTACCCCAACCGTTTTGAGGGGTGAAAAATAAATTGTTATTCGTATCCGGATCATGAAGTTCAAACAATTGATGCCAGGAACTGGCGTTGTTACTTTCCCAGTAAAAGAAAAAGGAAATACTACACGAATCTGAATCCAGAAGCTTTTTATTAAATACCGCATAACTCTTTGATTCAGCAGAAAACCGCAATACCGAACCTCTTTGAGAATCGTTGTATAAAGATGCCTGATTATAAAGATTAATAACAGAATTAACCATTTCGTCTACAGCAGAATCGTTATCAAAACTATAGCTTGCTATAGGCGTATAATAATCCTGAGCCACTATATTTCTCTCAATAAGAGATAGGTAGATAACCGTTATTAATATTTTTAATAATAAACGCATACTGAAAAGTCTAATAACCAGACGAAATAATTGATATGTATGGATTAAGGAGAAGATGTTGCAACAAACACCTTCTCCTCAATAGTATGATGGGAATGACTAATAAATGGTCATCTTTTTAGTATCAACAACACCGTTTTCAGTTGTAATCCGAACAATGTAGATGCCTCTATTCAAAGGAATAGACACGGAATTTCTACTTGTTTGTTGAGTATCAACCATCGATCCTGTTAGGCTAAAGACAGCATATTTAACAATAACATCCGAAGATTGGATATTTAAGGACTGGCCACCTTGCGAATAGATGATTTTAGGTTCACTTTCAGGAATAGCACGCTCTATTATTTCAGGAATGACTTCCTGGTTTTGAGGAATTGCTTCTTCGTAAACAGGGGTTATGGTTTTAAGTAAAACCTGAAACTCATCATATACTATCCACTGACCTGCCGGCACTCCATTATTATCCCCTTGACCTCTAATACCAAAACTTAAAGTACCATCGGAAACTGTTATTTCGATTTCACTTTTTGTTAAATCTTGTTCGCCGTTATTATACAAGGGCAAAGGCAAGTCAACGATATTAGCCCCACTTTCTGCAAACAAACCAATCGCACCTTCACTACTATTTCTATAAACGCAACTTATTTTATAAGTACCATTTGAGATATTGTTAATCGATTGGTAAACCATCATCTGATAGTCGGAACCTCTCCACCAGGTAATACTGCGAGAACCATCTATTCCCCGATTTTGAGCGTAGGCTGCTTCAGGAGTCGGAGAATCCACCAACCAATCCGTTAGATCTGCATTAAAGCCTGCATTTACAACAGGTATATTCGGCATCCTAACCACCTCTACATTATCAAATACAACCCAGTTACCTGCCGGTACAGCATTGTTCTCTCCAGCTCCATGAACACCAACAGTAAGTGTACCATCGGTAACCGTTACAACAGTCTTAAACTTCATTAGCTGATTGCCTGTTACAGGCACCATTGACTCAACACCTGCACTTTCACCAGAAACCACAAAGGCATTATCCACATTGGTTTTTGCCATTGCACTCACCGCATAGGTACCATTTTCCAATCCGGATAATGTTTTTGAAACTGAGATGGCATAATCGGCACCTCCATAACAGGTAATGCTTCTAGATCCATCAACACCCTTATTTTCTGGGTAAGCCCGACTTACGTCTCCTTCTACCGACCAATCCGTCAAATCGTTTTCAAAATCACCATTGGTAACTTTAGTTTGCGACGCCCATTTAACTTCAAAATCATCAAAAACAACCCAACTTCCTGCTGGCACCATATTATCAGATCCACTACCTTTTAAGCCAAACTCAAGCATTCCGTTGGTAACTTCAATTTCAACTGTTCTTTGGGTAAGAGTACCATCGTTTACTAATGGAAGTACCTGATAATTTGCATCACTTGCCGCAAACAACGAAAAATCATCCGTTGTCCTCACCGTTGCAAAACAACTTACTGTATAAGTACCATTAGGTATCCCACTAATGGATTGATATACACTCATTTGATATTCAGAACCTTTCCAACAAGTAATACTTCTTGAACCATCAACACCTTTATTTTCAGGGTATGCTGCACTTGGGGTCGGCGAATCAACAACCCAGTCGGCAAGGTCACTTTCAAAACCTGCGTTTAGCAATTCAACCAACGTATCTCCTGCTTCCAATGCTTTTTGGAAAGTTTTAATAGCCTCTTGCATAGCTGCAATACTTGCATCTAATTCTTCGGAAGTAACATCAACCGTATTTATTGCCACAATGGCTGCTTCAATGGCTGTACTTAAAATTTCTTTTGCTTCTTCAAACTCTTGTGTTCCCTCAAGTAGTTCAGTAGCAGTATTTATTTCAAGTATGGTATCCTCCATTTTTTCAAGATGCAGTATTGCAGCGTTATATGCATCAGCATTGCCCTGTGCGGAAATCAAAATAGCTTTTGCGCTACTAACAGCGTTAGCCACTCCGCTGCGTAACCTGCTATCAAGGCCAGTTAATGATGTACCGAATGTTTGTGCAGCTATAATGGCCTCCACCAATTCTTTTGCAGCTGCAATATCTAGTGTAATAACTTCAATATCTTCTGAACTTAAACTCCCCGCGTTAAATGCTTCATCCGCATTATTTACTAAAGCCGTGAATGAGGTTTTTACGTCACTATCTGCATCTGATGCATTAATAAAGGTCAAAGCATCAGTCAACATGGTATCAAACTCAACCACCCTGGTAAATTTGGCAATGGCTTCGTAGATCATATCCTGAGAGGCCAATATTTCCGATTCTGTGGCAAATACTCTTGCTTCCCGCCCTTTCTCAAGTGCATAGAAGAAATCGTAACGTGCTGTCTCCGGAGCATTGGGGTAGGTTTTATACAAGTTTTCACCGATTTCCAGAGAATTATCATATGCTGTTAATGGGTCAAATTCTACGAAGCGAAAGACATTATTGATCATATTTTGTGGAGTAACATCTGCACTTTTAACGTCACTAAACGAAACAAAACCTTCCGCCTTCAGATTTAATGCATCCGCACCCGGTGTATAGGCTATACCGTTAAGTCCATCTTCCTTTTCTATGGTTTCAAATTTATACCAACCATCGGCTACTTCTATAAAGCGGTACTGCATTTCAGGAGAATCAGCAGGATCCCGGTTAGCCCCTAAATAAGCATTCCAGTTCCACGACATCAAATGGTGAGCCTCAGTTAAATTTTCATCATGGTTAAATACGCTATAGTAACCCGGATACATTGCTGTTGCTTTAAAAGTCCATAATTGGCTTAAAGACCCGTCAAAGAAGTCTGCTAACTGAATTTTAGTTTGCCAGCTTGGGTGTGCTGCATTCTGATACAATATCTTTTCGTTGGTTTCGCCATCGTAAACTTGAATATAATACTTTGTACCATCAACTTTCGGCTCAAAAGCTTGCTGAGCCCAGCCCATTGTCATGGAGCAGGTTATTATTAATATGCTAACTAAATATTTCATGTGTCTAAATTTAATTTTTCAATGGCCACATGGAACTCGCCACCTTAGTCATACTCTTGTATAAGTAGTATTTCACATGGCTCGTTTCATGATTTTAGCTTTTAATGTTTATACACTTAACTCTTACCATCCCGGGTTTTGTTCCAAACCATTGTTTACATCCCTTTGTGGAATCGGGTATAAATTCATTCTTTCCTCAAAATAACGGTCTTCCAACTTTTGCTTTGAATAATTGAATGAACCATCAGTGTTCATTGTTACCTCCATTTTGTACAGAGCAGCACCTAATACATCTTTTGCAATACCCCAGCGTCTTAAATCCCAGGCACGTTGTCCTTCAAAAGCCAGTTCTAAAAATCTTTCTTCGCGAATACGCTCTCTTAATTCTTCTTTATTTATACCGGTTAGCGGCAATTCATCCAATCCACCATGTCGAACAATGGTTTGGTTAAGAATTGTTGTTGCAGTAAGGTACGAATCTCCTCGATCGGTTGGTCCCCACACTTCATTCACGGCCTCTGCCCAAATGAGCACAATATCAGCAAATCTAAATATAGGCCACTCTTTGTTTGAACCTTGCTGTTGCCTTAAATCCAAACCTGTATCTACAAACTTTTTCAGATAATATCCGGTTCTTGTTCCATATGGGCGATCCATACCATCCCTTCCACCTCTATATATGTCAACAGTTCGCGGTTCAACATTACGTTCATTCCAACCGCTGCCGTTGTATAGAATAGTTTGTGCTAAACGGTCATCTCTGTTTGCATACGGATTTGAAGGATCATACCCAGAACCTGGCTCATCTATGCTCATGCCATTTTTCATGCGATATGCATCCACCAGGTTTTGCGACGGGTTGGTTGCTCCCGAAAATTCAGGTGTCTTTCTTTCGCTGCCTATCGGATAATTTCTGATTTCAAAGTTACCTGAATTTGCATGACGATAACCAAGTATCACCTCTGGGCTTGTACCATCAAATACATCGTATGGTCCAAATGTAAATACCCTGTCAAATGCAATATCTTCGGCCGTTGCTGCAACTGCCTTCCAATATTCCATTTGTTCCGCAGAACCTTCTGTTATTGCTGTATTATACACCGGACTGGCAAGCAACAATTGTGTTTTACATTTCAACGCCTTTGCAGCAGTTCCATTGGGTCTCCCCTGATCAGCACCTTCATCGAGCAACGGAAGCAATTCATTATCGATAATATAGTCACATTCGCTTATGATATATTCTGCACAATTTTTAAAGGTAGACCTGCCTGCTTTGAAGGCATCGTTTCGCACATCCTCAAGGCTATCAACAGCCGCATCTCCAACCAGGACTACACCTCCATAATGTTTAATCAACTCGTAATAAAACAAAGCTCTTAAAAAACGCATTTCAACTTTGTAACCCTCAAGTTCTTTCATATATAATGATCTTTTACTTGGAGCGTAGCTCTCATAAGTAATGGGCTCAGTTCTTTCAAGAAAATGATTTATCTTATAAATGTTTTGATAATGTCTATTCCAGATATTATCAATAAAACCTGTAGTAGAATTCCAGTTACCTGTATTCATATTTTGCACGGCATGCCTTGGATTTGAATTTTCCGCTTCATCGGTGGCATTGGCATATAGTGCCCAACCAAACTCAAGATTATTATACCCTGTGGGCATATTACTAATAACGTTAGTAACATATCTGGTAACATACGAAGGATTATCCCATTGTAATTCATCACTAATACCTGTGTCTTCAAGCATTTCAAGGTCCTGACATGCGGAAAAAGTAAATGCTGCAAGAATTATTACTGATAATATTTTTATATGAATTTTCATCTCATTATATTTTAAGTTTTTGGTATTCAATGGAAACCGCCTATAATTATTCTTAGTTAGATAACATTCCGTGGCTGGTTTCATATCTTAATAATTTTTAACCGCTTGAAGTCTAAAAATCTATATTAACACCTAGCAAATAAGATTTCATAGGTGGATATCCTATAGAAGTATATTCGGGATCGGTATATTTCCACTTGCTCATTGTAAGAACATTAACCCCCCTTACAAAAAATCTTACTTTCTTCATGTTAAGGTCAGACAGTACATTTGTTCCTAGCGAATACCCCAGTTCAATGTTTCTAAGCTTAACGAAGTCCCCTTTTCTAACCCAATATGATGAACTTTGGTAATTGTTCATATTTGACAAGGTTAAAGCCGGGAATCCTTCTTCTTCAGCAATTTCGTTTACCGCATTACCATGGATAAAGGGCTCTGCTAATTCATTTCCGTTTAAATTAATATCGCGATTGAACTGCCCCTGCAACATGGCTTCTATATCGAAATTTTTATACGAAGCTCCTAGTCTAAGCCCAAGATCAATATTGGCCATGTAATCTCCAATAACGGTCATATCCCTTGAATCGATGATATCATCGTTATTCATATCTTTATATTTCAAGTCACCCACTCTTGGTGTACCGAAGGTTTGTGTTGGGGATGATTGTATATCGGCACCACTCTCATAATAACCGACAGTTTTATAACCGTAAATTGAAGTAGCTGAATTGCCCGTTTTATTCAGATGTGCCAAATCGCCTGTATTAAGGGACTCTCCCATCTCATCAACGGAATTATCATAATAAGAGAATACTAAATCTGCATACCATTTCAACACCTTGCTATTTTCGGTATATCCAATATTTACATCAACACCTGTATCAGTTAGTTCTCCTATATTTTCATAGGGTAGGGTAGCTCCTGATATTGATGGAATAGTATAATCTACATAAAGTACATTGGTCCTTTTGTTTTGATAATAATCTGCTTCCACAGATAATTTATTAAACATCTCCAACTCCAAACCAATGTTCATCTTATTGGATATTTCCCATTGAACATCTTCATTTGCTAGCACACCAGGCTGTGTTCCACCAAACCACGCCCAGTCTGTACCAAATGGGAAGCCGCCATTGTTGGTATAAAACTGAGCATAAGGGTATCTGCCATTTACAGCCCTGTTATATCCGGTAATACCATATGAAGCTTTTATTTTACCATAAGTAAAAAGGGCACTGTTTTCTGCAAAGTCTTCATTGGTAAACACCCATCCTGCCGATGCAGAAGGAAAAAATCCATATTGTTTCCCTTCAGCATATTGGTCAGATCCAAAGTAACTCGCGGCAAGTTCTAATAAGTACTTGTTGTCTTTTGAATAATTAATTCTACCGGCATAATTATTAGTCAAATAGGGCGATAAGTCGTTGTTGGTTCTATATTGCTGGTCGCCTTGGTAACGTAATAAAACATTTAGCTTGTTTCCATTCTTCTCAGGCATATCGTAGGCAATATCACCTGTATAAATAATAAACCTGTTACTTTCGGCATTACTCCATTTGCTAAAAGGATAGTTTTCTCTATACGATTCATAGGTATACTCATCACCTACTTGACCGGTTACCTGTCTTACTCTAAAATGTCTCCAGGTTCCATCTCCGTTTGTTGAACCATTATCAAGCGCATAACCTAAACCCACAGAAAGTCCTTCAGTAATCATTCCCAGGTCTTGTTGCAATTTAAAGCTCGCATTGAATATGCGACTCAATGAATTGCTATCTCCGGTATACTCCAACATTCCTAAAGGGTTGTTGTACGACAAGTATGAACCTCCATAACTGCCATCAGGGTTCACCGCATTAAATTCATTTGGAGGTAAAGTCAATATCGAACTCCAAAGCTTGGATGCATTATCTGCCGGATGTATATTCTTGTCAACACTTCCGGCCAAATCCAATGAGAACACCGTGTTATTTGTAACCTGCACATCAATGTTCGACCTTATATTTAAACGCATTAGACTAACATTAGCGTTCATTTCAGGATTTTCGGGTTTATATATACCATTGTTGTATAAACCACCAACGTTAAAAAAATACTTAATGTATTCTGATCCTCCTGTTAATCCGATATTTGCTCTTGTAATATTGGTAAAATCTTTAATTACCAAATCTTTCCAATTAACATTCGGATATAACGGTGAAGTGCCTGCAGCGGCTATATCAGCTGTCGAGTATTTAGCAGGTAAACCATCGTTTAATGCAGCCTGATTATACATAGTCATGTATTGGGTAGCATTCAATACTCCCATTGTGCTTTGGGGAGTTTGTATACCAGACTGAATACTAACACTAAGTTTACGTCTTTGAATCTCACCCCTTTTGGTAGTAATCAGTATAGCTCCATTAGCTCCTTTCATACCATATAGGGCCAGGGCTGAAGCATCTTTTAATACAGAAACAGATTCAATTTCTTCCGGGGCAATGTAAGTCATATCCCTCTCAAACCCATCTATCATTATTAATGGTGCATGACCAGCTCCTCTTATTCTTAATGTAGGAGAGTTGTTACCTGGCTCTCCACCGCCTTGCATAACAAATAACCCGGGAAGCTTACCCATCAATGCGTTACCGAAATTGGATACAGATCCTTTTTCGAGTTCTTCTCCAGAAACCGCAGATATTGAAGAAGACACATTATTTTTTTCCTGTTCCCCATAGGCAATACTTATTTTGCCGTTTGAAATTACCTCCTTATTATTTTGTATCGTGTCGGACTGTGACCACCCTTGAGTTGCAATGGCACAACAAACAACAAGGAATATATATGATCTAATATATTTTTTCATAATTATTAACGTATTAATTCCTGAATTAAATGGATTAGTAAGCCGGATTTTGGTATAGCCCAGGGGTAGTGTTTACCCATGTTTTTGCATGGAAGGGGTGAAAATAAAGTTTGTCATCCCAAGAATTGGTCCAATTTAAATATGTTCTTGAAACTACACCATTGTTAACTGCCTGCCCCACCATAGTCAATTGAAGATCTTCACCATTTTTCCATCTTCTTAAATCGAAATAACGTTGTCCTTCCAGGTAAAACTCCACTCTTCTTTCGTACTTAATAGCATTTTGGAATTGTTCCTCTGCAGCAGATCCCTTATAGTTCTCGGCAGCATAATCAGGCATGCCCGAGCGAGATCGAATTTGATTCAGATAATTTATAGCTTCGGCATCTGGCCCGTTATTAAATCTATTAAGTGCCTCGGCATATAACAAGTAAATATCTGCCAACCGAATAATAGGATGTATAGGCGTATAAGTTACCGATTCAGACTCTCCGATCGCTTCGTTAACAAATTTACGCACCATAAAACCAGATATAAAGTTAGCCCAATCACCATGTGTTCTATCCGGAACTGATTTATCAAGATCGAAATTTATTAGTTTGTCATTGTAGGACTCACCAAATGTAGAGCCATGATAGACAATATTCTGATGGAAACGGGGATCTCTGTTTTTAGCAAAATCCTGATCGCTGTAGCCCGCATCAATACCTGCTTGAGAAATAATAGGTTTGGTACCATCTCCACCTTCATAGCCTTCAATCGGAAATTTCCCATTACTCATTTGGTATGCATCTACGTGCTGAAATGTTGGCTGCATGGCCAAATCAGCTCTATTAGAGTAGGCAATTCCATAAGGATAGTTCATCATATTATGTGCATATGCCCAGTTTACAATAGATCCATTGGATAATCTTTGCCATAAAATATGTTCGTCTGTTTTATTAATGGCCAACTCATAAACATTCTTTTCTTCTCCCCCGCCAGTATACAACTGATGACCAGCAGCATGTGCTGCATCAATGGCCTCTTTACAGGCATCGGCAGCACGCTTCCAGCGTTGTTGGTCATAACTTCCATACCCCAATACTTCCGAATGCTCATAACCGGCAGCATATGATGGCGTAGGACCATTGTACAGGTCACTTGCCGCATAAACCAATACTTTTGCTTTTAGGGCTTTTGCTGCAACACTGGTAAATCTTCCTTCCCATCTATCCTCCCATTTCTCGGGCAGCATGGATGCTGCAATATCTAAACGAGAAACTATACTGTCCACCAGCTCATTAAATGGTGCCCTTGGAATAGGATCTTCTCCACCTACCAATACTCTGTTAATCCAGGGTAAACTACCCCATATTCTAAATCCTTTAAAATATTGATAGGCCAGGTTGGCATGTGCCTCACCCCGCATATAGTTTATGTATTTTTCGTCGTCTGCAGAAACCGGTGTTATATTTGCCGCTTTTTGCAAATACACATTCGCCATACGTACGGCAAAAAACAAGTGTGGTAATTTGTACAGTTGATTACTATTAGAGCTCATAGTTCCATCGACATATTGCCAGTGTCTTACCCAGGGTGCTTTAGGATAATAAAGATCCTCACCCATACATGACCAACTTAGCCATGCAGCGTCATCCCACCAGTTAACCGGAATATTATCAGGGCTAAAATAACGATCCTGATAAAGGGTCATTATAATCTGTTGTGCATTCGTTGATGTAGTAAATACTGTATCGATGGTGATATCACTACCAGCAGGTTTTTCTAAAAAGTCCTTTTCGCATGAGGCAAATAATGTTACCATTAATGCCAGAAAAGCAATGGACTTAAAACTATATATTATATATTTTTTCATGTCTAATTACTTATAAATTAAAATTGAACTTGAACTCCAAGATTTATAACTCTACTGCGCGGATATCTCAACACACCGTTTGTAGTTTCAGGATCTATATATTTAATATCACTAATGGTTAACAAATTATACCCATTGGCAAAAACTCTAACATTGTCCAGTCCTAGTTTTTCAATGAATTTATCCGTTTTATCAAAAGTATAAGCTATCTCAGTATTCTTTAACCTTATGTAACTTGCATTTCTCATCCAATATGAGCCCACATATTTCCAGTTATCATTAGAGGCCAGTAAACGAGGAAATTCAATTTTTTCGCCAGCCGCATATCGTTCCGGAGTATACCTGTTCATTACAAAATCCAGTGCCGTACCTTTGCTTAAAGTTGGTGAGTTATCCGTTCTTACATTAATTGCATAATCCGCACCTCCCTGAAACATAAATGAAAATGAAAGCTTTTTATGAGTAACACCAGCTCCAAACCCAAACATGGTTTCCGGGAATGTTGGAATATCCAGATATCCGGCATCATCGGTAGTAATTAAACCATCATTGTTACGGTCAATAAACTTAAGGTCTCCCGCTGACACATCACTACCGTCGTCAAATATTTTGTACGCCTGATAATCATTTTTACTTGCTCCCGGGTTCAGTTCGCTATAGGTTGCCCATAATTCATCTTTATACGTTTCCGCTTCTTCTACCGTTTTAAAGAAATCTTCTTGTTGATACCCCCATGCTTCACCAACACGTGTTCCTGTTTTTTGCCTATAGGGTAAATCTACCTCCGGCTCATCAATTTCAATAATTTTGTTTCTGGTATGTGTATAGTTGGCATTTGCCCAAATTCTTGTATTGCTATTTAGCTTTTTATTAAAACCTAATTCAATTTCATACCCTTCGTTATGAACCTGCCCCAGGTTTAACGCTAAAGCACCGGTTTGCTGATAAATAGGCACAACTTGTTGATCAATTAAAATGTCGGTACGGTCTTCTGTGAAATAATCAATATTAAGAGATATCAAATCCTGAACAAAAGACAGGTCTGCACCATAATTGATTTTTTTTGACTTTTCCCAGGTTACATTAGGATTACCTGTTCTTCCCGGTAAGGCATGCGCATAGTATTGCAAAGCGCCTAACTGACCAAATTGTGGCCCCCAGTAATTTGAGTTACCCATTGTATAGGTATCCGGTAGATATAAAAACCTATTCCCCCCCATTTTATCATTTCCAACAGTACCATAAGAGAATCTAAACTTACCATAGGTAAGAATATTTTCGCCTATCAGGTTTTTTAACCATGGTTCCTCGGTAAATGTCCATCCGGCTGAATAAGCAGGAAAAAAACCAAATCTTTTACCTTCAAGAAAATTTTCTGAACCATTATAACCAATATTAAACTCGGCCATATATCTGCTTTTGAAGTTATAGGTTGCCCTACCCGAAAAACCTAAATATGAACGAGGAATATCACTAAATTCGCTCAAATAATAAAAAGATTTATCAGCATTGAATAATCCCATTAAAGACACATTATGGATATCATTAATGCTTCTTTGGTAATTCAAGGTAAACTCGTAATATTCTTTTCTTCTTTTATCCTGAGATGTACTATTAGCCGGCAAAATATCTTCTTTCTCTCTGTAAAAACTTACTGTACCATCGCTGTTTAAAAAAGGCGAATAATAAGGGAGGTTTTTATCATTCTTCTCTCTTCGAATATAATTACTAAAGTAACTCACAAACGAGGCTGTAGCTTTAGCAGACAGCCCTTCTGTAATAAAATCGAGCTTTTGATCTATAATAAACGAATAGTCGCTGGTATTTTCCAACTCTAGATTATACCCCCGAAAATCACTGTTCAGCATTACATTATTCGCATTTTCCTGAAGCATCACCAGCTTGCCATCATGAACATAGCCGTCCCAAGGTGAAGAGTGCACCACTAAATTCCAATAAAAGCTTCGTGCAGGCTCATTTCCTCCTTGTCCTAATGAAATGTTTTGGTTAAAACTACCGCCAATATTAACTTTTGCAGTTGTTGTATTTGTTAATTTAATATCCAGGTTTGTGCGATAGTTATACCTTTGATAATTGGTTGATTTATCTAAATCAGGATTGATATTTTTAAACATTCCATCCTGATCGAAGTAACCTAACGAAGCAAAATATTTAAACTTGTCGCTACCTCCTCTAATGGTAAAATTATGTTGTTTTTGAAACGCGTAATCCTTAAGCATCAAATCGGCATAATTGGTACTTGGGTAAAAGAATGGATCACTCGGTTCCACAGGGTTACCATCAATTACTGCTTTATACCTATCCCGAACACTTTTGGGGTATGGTGCAATTGGATCTTCAGAATCCTCTGCAAATCCTGAATATTCGTTCAAAAGGCCTTGTTGCTGATAACTATTAACCAGTTTGATGCTCCTATCAGGAATCATCACAGCCATAGTTGTTTTGTACATTACCTTCGCCGGCCCTTCTTTTCCTCGTTTTGTAGTTACAAGAATAACCCCGTTAGCTCCCCTTACACCAAAAACGGCAGTTGAAGAGGCATCTTTCAGTATTGATAAGGTTTCAATCTCGTTGGGATCTAAAAAGTTAAGTTCACTTTGCTGACGCTCAACTCCATCAATTAAAACAAGGGGACTTGAACCTGCCCCCTCATCAAGGGTAGCAATACCCCTAATTTTAATGGTGGCTCCATCTTTACCTGGTCGTCCTCCGGATTGATTTGCAATTAATCCAGGCAATTTACCTGCCAAAGCCTGCGTTACACTACTTACTGGTTGCTTTGTAAGCTCTTCTGAACTTACCGAAGACAATGAGCCAGTTACAGTTTCTTTTTTCTGCGTACCATATCCCACCACCACAACTTCATCAAGTTTGGCGATATCCTCTTTTAATACTATATTAAGCTGTGACGTTTGCGGCGTCACCACAATTTCTTGCGTTGCAAAACCAATAAATGAAACTACAATGCTACTGTTAATTGAAGCTTTTAAAGAGAAATTACCATCTATATCGGTAATGGTGCCGATGCTCGTTCCTTTTATTACTATACTTACTCCAGGAATTGGAGCTCCTGTTTGGTCTACTATGGTTCCCTGAATTTTTACTTCCTCTTGTTGAATAAAGTTAGATTCTTCTTCAAACGAAATAGATGCAAATAGTGAAGCTGCGTCAAACAGAAGGAAAAACACCACCACAAACCATATGGAGCGGTGATTTCCAAACAACTTGCTAATTCTGATCTGATTAGTCATAAGCTTAATGTTTAATTATATATCATTTAAGTTTTGTAATCTATTAGCTAACGTTATCACGTTGACTAATTTTTTGCAGTTAATCTAATAGATTATGCAATTAATTATTGTTTACATTTTTTTAAAATTTTAATTAATTCAAACTTAAGAAGAAATAACAGCTCATAATATGGCTCAAATGTTCAACCCGACCTGCCATCCGCCATCATCCTGTATTCCAACGGGTTTACAAACCTAAAAAGCAATTAACCACTAAAGTTTGAGCAATTACCCACCTATAATCAAGGAGAAAAAAAAAAGCATTAACAATTTATCCCCTAACTTTGATTGTAGTTATTAACAAGCATTAATATTGTATGAACAAAAGTGCACACATCGTTATGATCTTGCTTTTTTCTTTGACGGTTAAATTATTGGCCCTCGAAGGAAATATAAATCATGTTAATATTGATTCGATTTATTTTGAGACGATCTCAGCAAAAGAAAACTTACCCAACAGTATCATTTATAATATAGAACAAGATTCACTTGGTTTTTTATGGCTTAGCTCAGATGACGGACTTTTTAGGTACGATGGCAAAAACTTCCGGATATTCAGAAACACTCCACGAAACCCCAATTCTCTGGTTTACAACTCATTTAACGATATGCATCTTGATCATTTCGGTAATCCATGGATTTTATATTCAAGTGGGCTAGACAAACTGGACTCAAAAACAGGTCTACTAAAACATTTCCAACAGGAACCTACTTCAAACGAAAACCTGTTTATGTACAATACCTATAAATTTACAATCACTCCCGAGAATAATATATTTATTTCATCACGCAACAATGGGCTATTTTATTTAAATCACAATGATTCAGTAATAAAGAATCTTCATCAAGAAAAACAAAAATTCCCAGCTATTAACGATGGACTTGAAGCTATTGCCTACAAGAACAATTGCCTTTTTGTAGGGAAACAACAAGACGGAATATTTCAAATCAGCTTAACCGAAGACAATTCTAAAATACTAAATGTTACAAAGATCGCAGACACTAAACATACTTTAATTTATACCATCTTTCCTGATAATAATAATAACATTTGGGTTGGAACAAAGCAGGGGATTATATACATTAATCTCTCGACCGGAGAAACGGTTCATTTTGAATCGCAATTAAGGAATAACCAATTTCTTCCGAGAAGTGAAGTATTATCTCTTCTTGTTGATGATAATAACAACTTATGGATAGGCACAAGGGAAGAAGGCTTAAGTATTGTTTCTATTGCAGATATTGAATCTAATGCGGATCAAGCAAAAAGCATCCGATACACACCTAATAATCAAAATGGTAGTCTTTCAAACCGATGTATTAACAAAATTTTTAAAGATAGTGATGGTAATATTTGGTTAGGAACATTTAGCGGAGGAGTACAGCTCGTCTCTAATTACAATAAGAAAATTCATTCTTTAGCGTATAATCCAGGTCATCCGGAAAGTATCTCACACCCCAAAGTATGGGGAATTACAGAAGATTATAATGGAAATATTTGGATAGGGACAGATGGAGGCGGAATTGATATTTGGAATCCTCGAAAGGGTATTTTTAAAAGATTATCCAAAAAAAACGGACTCAGCGACAATGCAATACTTTGTGCTTTAACAGATGCTAAAGGAGAGCTATGGTTTGGTACCTACAGGGGTGGTATCAATAGAATTAACCCAGATAACGGACGAATAAAAATCTATCAAAACATCCCCACTCCTTATCCCGGATCTTATACAGCAGATATCAGGATACTTTACCAAAGTCCGTCAGGAAAGATATGGGCTGGTACTAACCTTAACGGGCTAAGCTATTATGATTCTAAAACTGATTCGTTTATCAACATCCCGGAACTCGATTATATTGATGTAAGAGCAATACTCGAACCCACTAAGGGAGATTTATGGGTTGGTACTCATGCCAATGGACTTATATATTACAATTTAAATACCAAGACAAAAAAGTATTTTACTGTTAATACATCATTAAATAATAGTATACCCTCTAATAACATTAATTTCTTAGCGAAAGGAGATTCAGCTAAAATTTGGATTGGCACCGAATATGGTGGCTTGTCATGTTTGAACACACAAAACGGTAATTTTGAGAATTTCGATAGCCGGGATGGTTTAGCCAATAACACAGTACTTTCTATCCTGAAAGACCCAAAGGGATATTTATGGTTGAGTACCAATGTCGGGATTTCTCGTTTTGATCCATCTAATCATAGTTTTATTAATTACAATAAAGAAAATGGAGTACTTCCGGGTGAATTCCTGAATAGTTCATGTATCAATTCCAAGGTTGGCATTTTTTATTTCGGCAGTTCCAGCGGCCTTAACTTCCTAAACCCCCAACACATACAACCTTCAGAAAACAAGCCAAAAGTTGTTTTTACCAACTTAAAAATATTTAATGAACACGTTCTACCTGGAAATGGCATCATAGATAAGAATATTGAATTCAATCCGATCATTCATTTAAACCATAAACAATCGGTTTTCACCATAGAATTCCAAGCGATTCAATATCCTTTTGCCAATAAATGCAAATATAGTTTTAAACTGGAAGGTTATGATCAGGAATGGAATATGGCTGGAATAAATAATTCAGCCACATACCGACAACTTCCAGCCGGAACCTACTTTTTAAAAGTGAAAGCCTCTAATACTGATGGTATCTGGAGTGATGATATTGCATCCATTCAAATTGAAGTGATACCCCCATTCTGGCTAACCATATGGGCATATATCTTATATGCATTTACTCTGTTAGTCATAACCCTTTTGGTGTCACGATTTAGAACCAACCAGGTAAAAACCGTAAATCAACTTCATTATGAACAAAAAATCAGACAAGAGGAACAACGAATTCATCAAGAAAGGTTAGTGTTTTTTACAAACATTTCTCATGAGTTGCGCACGCCTCTGACTATGGTTGAATGTGCTGTAGAGGACTTAAAAACAGCCTTAAAAAATACAAGGAATAAAAAAGTAAGTGAACTCATAAAAACTGCCAGCTTTCATTCTACCAGGCTGCTTGAATTAGTTAATCAATTACTTGAATTTAGAAGGGTTGAAACTGGCACACCACAAATTTCGGTTGAATATTTAAATATTAATGAATGGCTATCGACTTATATTTCAAACTTTAAAGAAATGGCCAAAAGCAAATCAATAGATTTAAAGCTATCTATGTCGGTTAATAGTACAATGTTATATGTTGACCCTGATAAACTATCCATGATTATGAATAACCTTATTTCCAATGCATTTAAATATACACCTAAACATGGCATAATAAAAGTAAACACCGAAGATCGAAACGACGTTATTAATATTGAAGTAATAAATTCAGGAGCAGGAATTTCAAGAAAAGCCCTGCCTAATATTTTTGATCGCTATTTTAAAACAGAAAATAATTCCACTAGTACTGGAATTGGTCTTTCTCTAACAAAATCATTAGTAGAGCTGCACAGAGGTAAGATTAGCGTAAGTACAATTGCAGGAGAAGAATCTAAATTTACTTTAACTTTCTTAAAGGGAAACAATCATTTTGAACCTGGTCAACTTAAACCTATCGAATCCTCTGAAGAAATTGAATCAGACGTCTTAATTGATGAAAGAGAGATAACTCCGATTAGGAATGAAGACAATCAGGTCATGCTGATTATTGAAGACAATCATGATATCTCTTCCTTGCTAGCATCCAAGTTTTCATCCAAGTTTGAGGTGAAGATTGCTGAAAATGGTGAAAAAGGAATAGAAATAGCTCAGGAAGTTATTCCGGACATTATAATATCAGATATTATGATGCCTGGTATACAGGGAACCGAAGTATGCACAACACTAAAAACCAGTCCTACTACCAGTCACGTTCCAATCATTTTACTAACTGCCAAAGGCACTGTTGAGGATGAACTAATTGGGTTAACAACAGGAGCTGACGACTATATTTCCAAACCTTTTAATTTCAGAATTTTGGAAGCGAGAGTGATTGCATTGCTAAAAAACAGAATTAGTCTTTTGAACTATTTTAATGAAAACAAAACAGAAAATGTAGAGATTGAAATAAATGAGGCGCAACAACTAGAACATGAGTTCCTACAAAAAATAGAGCAATTGATTCTTAAAAAGTACTTAAATTCTGATTCTTCGGTATTTGAACTTGCAGAAGATTTGAACTTTAGTCGCTCTTCCCTATATCGGAAAATTAAAATGTTAACAGGTAAATCGATTAATGAATTTATTCGATCGGTAAAAATTAAAGAAGCAGCAAATTTACTTGCCAACAAAAACATTACTGTCTCTGAAGTCGCTTATCAAGTAGGGTTTAATGATCTCAGACATTTTAGGGAAAATTTTGTCAAGCAAGTTGGAGAGACTCCTTCTGCTTTCAAAAAGAAAACACGGTCAAGTTAAACTAATAGTAGGTAGTGCTAATAACTTGTCTCGGAAAGTCATAACCATTGTGCTATTATTTAAATAGTATTTTAGACTTTGATATTGAAAGCATGATTGGATGTACTAATCAAAGTCCCTGAAACAATCAATATATAAAAACCGGGTAAATTTCTTCCTTTACCCGGCTAAACCAATAAAGAACTGATGGATAGTTCTGCTAACAATTATATTAACTTTGTCTATTTTGTATACTTAATTTTGTATGTGCCTGAACCCAATATAACAATAGAGTTATTGACTAATTTAATTTTGTTTTCTTGTTGATATCTCAACCATTCCTCATCATTAACTTTTAATGACTTCAATTCCTCCGCCGCTAACACCAATTTTGCCTTGGTATTAAATGGCACTTCTAATTCCATTGAAAAAGATTCTTGAGTCATATGCCAACTATTAAATATATTTCCATATGGAGTTGGTACATTCACTGTGGTTTCTGTTATTTCCTTTTGAAAGACAGGATTAACGGTAAACTCCTTATAACCTGCAGTGTTATAATCAGTTTTTATTCCTCCTAATGATTCAAAGAAGTAAGCAGCAAACCCACTATGCATCGGATGGTTCAACGAATTGCTCAAGCCTTCCATATCCTCCCAGAAAAATTGACGTTCGGGCCAGGTGGTGAATCCGTAATTCATCACATACGTTTGACTTGGAAAAGTAGGTGTGGTTAATATTTTATGCGCCAACCCGGCCTTACCATATTTATTTAAAACCGTGTAAATATATCGGTTACCATGGATACCTGTGGCATGATGACCTCCTTTTACAGCAACAATATTATAAGCTAGTCCATCTACCACCGTTTCAACTTTCTCATCGGGAACCATTCCAAACTGTAACGCCATCACGGTTGCTGTCTGGCTTCCATACCATAGGTGTGGAGCCATAGGAATGGATTGTAAATACTCAGCATTAAAGGCTTTAAAAAGTGACTCCTGCTCCTCTTTCATTTTAGCCTCAAACGCTGCATCCTTGTTCATGGTAGCAAAAGCTTCCATGATACCAAGAATATCGTAAAAATAAGCATTAGCAGAGACAACCGGATGACACTCCATAGCCAATGGGTTTCTTTTTCTATCCCAACGTGGAGGACACCAGTCTCCCATACCATTATCAATAATACCTTTTTCATTTTTAAAGGTTAGATAATAGTTTGTCAGTTCTTTCATATCCTCGTAATACTCCTTTACTATGGATGAATCGCCGTAATACACGTAGTTGTACCAGGGCAAATATATCGCAGCGATACCCCAATCCAATTTAGCGATGGTAGAGGTTCGTTTTCCTGGTGCAATCATCGTAGGTACCCGGAACTTTTCACCTGACTTATTATTACCATCAACTATTTTTCTTTGCGTTCGGATATCTTCCATATACTTTTTATAGAAATTACCCAACTCGTAGTTATATAAGGCATATTCACAGAAAGCATGAGCATCGCCTAGCCAACCACATTTTTCGCGGTGCGGACAATCTTCCGGTATTCCATGCAAATTATCAACAATAGTCCATTTACTGATGGTATCCATTTTATTCAATAACGGATCCGAACACAAAAAACTTCCTTGCTGTTCAACATCCGTAGCCACTAAAACGGCTTTTATCATTTGGGCATCGGGCTTGGTTGACACACCGGTTATTTCGGCATAACGGAAACCGTGATACGAAAATTTAGGCTCCCAGCTTTCAAGTCCTTTACCCTTGCAGATGTATGTAAACAACTGTGGCATACCGTTGGCTCCCCCACCTGTAGAGCCGGGGTAAATATCTTCTCCTGATTGCGTTAGAGCTTCGGTCGGAGTAATGTTGATCACCTGCCCTTTTTTCTCTTTCACATTAATTTTAACCCAACCAGCAATGTTTTGTCCAAAATCCACAATCCAATTGCCTTTTACAGATTTGAATACTCTTTGAGGTTTTAACTCTTTTAATTTACGAATTGGCGGCATTTGATTGGCACTAACCTTGTTTAGTTTTGGAGAAATGGTTTTTACCTTCGTCCACTTTCTATCGTTAAAATCAAGGGTATTCCATCCGTTAATTTCAAAACGGGCATCGTAAGTATCACCTCCGTAAACATTGTCGAATACAATGGGGCCTGTGGAGTTTTTCCAGTGCTCGTCAGAATAAAACTCATCTTGGGAGTTATCTTCATAAGTAACCTTAATTATCAATCGGGCCGCAGGTGCACCATACGAAAGGTCATTTTCCGACTCAGGGTCTCTTTTCCATGAAATATTTTGCCCATAAAAACCATTCCCAAGAATGATACCGATGGAATTTTTACCCGTTTTAATTTGTTGGGTAACATCATAAGTCACATAATACGCTTGTTTGTCGTAATTTGAAGGGGCAGGATCCAATACATGATCGCCTGTTTTTTCTCCATTGATATACAACTCATAATAACCTAAACCACATATATAAGCACGTGCACTTTTAATTTCTTTTTCAGCATCAATTACATTTCTGAAATAGCCCACAGCTTGACTTGTTAGTTTTATGGGTTCTTTCATTCCTCCGGTTTTGTAATCACGGAAACGATATTCTGAGGAACGGGTGTCTTTACTTAAACTTATCCATTTTGCATTGCCCCAATTAGCATCTTCCATTAAACCAGTTTCAAAACTATTGGCTGCTGACCAATCTGATGCATTACCTTTTTCATCCCAAATTTTTACTTTCCACCAATATTTCTGTGTTGGCAATAATTTGTCTCCTCTGTATTTTACATGAGTAGATTGTGAGCTAATTACTTTACCCGAATTCCAGAGATCGGCATTCTCATCTTTCAACAATTCCATTTCAGAAGCCACCAATACCTGATAAGCCGTTTGTGAGCGATTAAAACCCTCCGCTTTAACCATCCATGACAAAAGTGGATGTTGCCCCTCAATGGCCATTGGATTAGTTTGTGAATTGCAGCTTAGTAATTTAAATTCTAATGGTTGCGCAAAAAAGGGTTTGGAGAGAAACAACAGAATTAAGGTTAACAACTGATTTTTAAACATCACGATTTGTTTTTATTTCTTACTATTTATAGTATAAAACAAAAAAGGAGCCATCTCAATAATAATTTCACCTTAAAAAGGAAAAATTAACATGCCCTTAAAGATGCTCCTTTTTATTATGGTAATTTTATTTTACTATTTCCCTCCTACTAATTTATACACCTCAGAACCTGCACTCAAGAAAGCACCTGTTCCATATACTTCTGTTTTATCAGCCCATGCTTTACCAGGTGCAGCACCAATAGGCTGAACGTATCCTAACATCCCATCTTCTGTGATATGACTTACCAATGATTTCCAGCCTTTGATTACGGCAGGCTCGTACTTCTCTTTATCAAGAATTCCGTTATTAATACCCCAGGCTAAACCGAATATATAAAAGGCAGATCCACTGGTCTCCGGTGTTGGATAATACTTATCGCCCAATAAACTCATAGCCCAGTGACCTTTTTCTGTTTGAATCTCAATTAATCGAGCAGACATTTTCTTAAATATTTTCAAGAAATACTTGTACTCTTTTGATGCAGGATCAAGCTCCTCCATAATGTTTACCAGTCCTCCAAGAACCCATCCGTTACCTCGTCCCCAGAAAATTTTCGTACCGTTATCAAGCTTACCCATGTAACTTTGATCGCGATAATACAAATTCTCTTTTTTATCAAATAAGAAATCGGTAGTTGCCTTGAACTCTTTCATCATAAAATCCAGGTACATTTTATCTCCTGTTTCTTTATATAGCTTTGCCCAAACTGGAGGAGACATAAATAACGCATCACACCAACTCCAACGGTCATGTTTATAATTTTTATTTCCTACCCAATGCAACGATGTTTTTGCCGGATGAAAATAAATATACCTTAGAGCCTCTTTGGTTGGAGCAATCATTTTCTTATCACCATACTTACGATATAACTCTATATACATTTGCCCTACGGTATGATCATCTGCATGGTACATACGCTTGTGCAATTTCCACTCGTTATCTTCAGCAATGCTTTTCATCCACTCCCAATAGGTGTCATCATCAGCCATGTCTGCCCATTTAACCATACCTACATATAAGGCTCCATTGGTCCATGCCAATGGGTGATGTGGCTCTTTTCTATTACTGTAGTTATCGCGAAAATGCTCGATTTGCCAATCAGCCACACGCCTCATGTCATTTTTGATTTCCTCAGGTTTAGGTTTCTGCCCATACGAACTAACGCTCAATACGCTTAATATTAACAATAAGGATAATGTTTTCATAACAGTTTAATTATTATATGTTTAAAAATTTATTATTACTTGTATAAATACAATAAGGCATCCTTCGTAAAAGGACTGTCCATTTTCTCTTTTTCTTTAATGAGCTGCGCCAATAACATGTACTGGTATACCATCTGCCCCATTGGTTCTTTGCTTTTGATCTACAAAATAAGGCTGAAAAGTATAAGAAGAATGAGAATCCCAAATAACATTTTTTGTTGGAAGAAACTGTTTCATCTCCTCTATCTTATTTTTATAATCCGGGTTAGATGCTAAATTCTCCCATTCATTAGGATCTGTTTTGTGGTCGTACAACTCCTGTCCGCCATCTTCGTATTGGATATATCTGAATCCGTTAGCCTTAACACCATGGTTATTCATACCAAAAGTACAAACTGCAAAGGCTTTATCATCCTCTCCTCTGTTCATCATAGCAGAAACCAAACTTCTGCCTTCATTTCTGTCGTAAGCAGGAAGGCCACATAATTCGATAAGCGTAGGGTAAATCGATAACATTTCGGCCGGGGTATCAATGACTTTACCTTTGGGAAGGTTAGGAGCCGCAAACATCAAGGGAGCTTTTGTAGCAGGCTCCCATAAGGCATGTTTGGCAAAAGTTCCTTTTTCTCCCAATCGATATCCATGGTCAGACCATAGTACAATAACGGTATTATCTGCCTTTCCACTTTTTTCAAGGGCATCCAACACTCTTCCCACCTCGTAATCCACAAAACTAACGCAAGCTAAATAAGCTTGAATAATCTTTTTCCACTCGCCTGTTTCTTTTGCCCATTCGGTAGATGGCATCATGGGCAAATCATTTATTTTCAATGCAACAGGGGGAACATCGTCCAAATCATCAGATTTATACGGAGCTACCTGTATTCCTTCAAGTGGATGCATATCAAACCACTTTTGTGGTACATACAATGGCACATGCGGGCGTAAGAATCCAACTCCTAAAAAGAATGGTTTGTCATACTCCCTGTAAATTCTTGCTATTGCCCAGTTAGCAGACTCGTGATCGGGCATTAATGAATCCACCTCGGGGAAAGCCCCCCAATCGGTACTTGTTCTACCATATTTTTTTCTATCCGAATTGCCTCTCCCATCCCAAACAAAACGTTTCTCCGGAAGCGGACCAAAACCTTTTACACGGCCACCTGACTCATCAAATACGCCATCTGGTGCATGGATGTGAAACAACTTACCAATACCCATGGTATGATAACCATTGTTTCTAAAATACTCTGAAAGAAAGACAATGTCCTTTGTCTCTGGCTTATCCTCTCTTCTGATCTTACCGTCAGGAATCATTCCATAAATCCCTGTGGTGGACGGTCGTAAACCCGACATTATTGAAGCCCGCGAAGGACCGCATAAAGGAGCCTGACAATGTGCATTGTTAAATAACACGCCCTTTGAGGCTATACGGTCCATGTTTGGAGTTTTGCTGTTAGAGTACCCACTCATACAACCCAACCAGGTATTTAAATCATCTACTGCAATAAACAATACATTGGGCTTCTGAAGCTCAGCATTACTTGCTTGCTGTTTGCTTTTTGTACCGCATGCCGATAGGATAAAAATACCCAAAAGCACAATGGCGTAATTTATTGTTTTCATACTTAAATTACTTTAAATTCCATTTCCTTACTTGATTTATAGCCAATCCGGTGCGCCTTTACTTTTAAGGTTGCACCTTTGGGCAATGCGATAGGCAATTGGTAAATTGTCCAGGAATTTGGAGCCTTAGCGTTCATTGGAATCACTTTATAACCAATGGATGCCCCGGTAGTGGCACAACTTATTTCAATTTTCCCATTCTTTTCGCTTATAACCGGATCTATTGTTACAGGCTGTACATCTCCGTCCCACAGTTGTTCAATAAGCTCCTTTTCCGGCAGGTTAGGTTGATCACCTATTTCCTGGATCCAACGGTCCATCTCCAATCTCAGTTCAACCAGTTTCTCTTTATACTCAGGAAGACCTGCAATATCATTTACTTCGTGGGGATCGGCCTCACAATCAAACAATTCTTCCATTGGTTTGCTCTTTCGGAACCAAAGGGCCCGGATACTATCAAGCTCTCCTGCATCTCTCAATCGCAATAATTCCTGCATGGTAGGGATTCTTTCGCGATATTTAACCGGCAAGTAATATCCCTGATTCGGACGATAATTGCGAATGTATTTAAATCGCTTATCCCTAACTGCACGAATTGCATCAGTTTCTGCATCAAATCGGTCGGCAGCACCATAAATATAATTTCTTTTTTTTGCTGAAGGATATCTCCCCATAAAGGCTTGCCCCTGCAAATATTCAGGAGGATTTACACCAGCTAAAGAAAGTAATGTGGGTGCAAAATCCACAAAGCTTATCAATTGATCATCAACATCTCCTGCCAATTGCTTTTGCGGGAAACGAATAATCATTGGCGTATTTAAACCCGAATCGTAAATCAAACGTTTTTGACGCGGATAAGGTCCACCATGATCTCCATAAAAAAAGATAATCGTGTTTTCCAATAGTCCGTCATCTTCCAATTGCTTAAGTACAGCACCCACCTGACGATCCATTTCGGCGATGTTGTTATATTCCTTCCAGATATCGCGACGCACCACATCATTGTCGGGCAGATAAGGTGGAATGTCAAATTTTGTTTCTTTCGATAAATGAACAGGTGTTTGCTCTTCTTTCATACGTCCATCTTCCCACTCATATCTTCGGTCGCCAGAATGATAATGTCTGGTTTCTATATGACGATACCCATATGGTTCAAACAATCCCGACTCGTGTGTTTCGGTAAAGTTAAATACGGCATAAAAAGGTTGTCCCTCTTTTCTGTTGCGCCAGTGTGCATATGGACTACATTCATCCCAGGCTGTAAGGGGATGTTTAAACTGATAGTCGGTTTTGTAGTTATTCGTACAATAGTAACCTTGCTTACGAAGCATTTCACTTAACATTTTAACATCGGCAGGAGGAATAGCCTCATAAGCTGGTAATCCGGTTTCTTCAGTATAGGAGTTAACGCGCATATGACTCCCTCCTATACTTGTAGGATACATACCTGTGGCAATGGCACAACGACTTGGAGCACATACTCCTGCCACTGAATAAAGATTTGGGTACCTTATCCCCTCTGAAGCCAGACGACTTAAGTTTGGTGTTTTAATTGTAGAATCGCCAAACGCAGGAATATACGCACTCATATCCTCTGTTACCAGCCAAAGTATATTGGGTTTTTCAGGTAACTGAACTCCGGAATAATCAAGAGATGACTCCTGATTTCTATTGTGATTGCCTTGACATGCCGCAATGGCTATACAAAGCAAGATTGATAATACATTCTTTCGCACTTTATTTTTATTTTATCTTGTTTACAATTTCTTATAAATCTCAATTGCATTTAATACCGGTTCTCCAACCACTTTTTTGAAATCAACAATAATCGGTTCTCCTACTTTAACACTGATTTCCGATTTAAACTTTACAGCTCTATATTCACCATACTGCCCTAATATATCCATCTTATCCAACACTGTTTTATCATTGATTTCCACGGAGAAAGTACGATTGGTAAATTTAGCAACATCGTCACTCTCATCGGTTAAATCATATGGTAAATGCTTAGCTTTTGTTCCTTCCAATTCTGCAAAATGTAGCTTTATTTCATAAACCCCGGCAGGCACATCAAAGCGGTATTGTTCTATTCCGATTAGCTGGGTTTGGTAAATAGGATCATTTGTAGTTCCAGCAATGACTTGTTTTGCACCATAGGGCTGTTGTTTCCTATTTCCCGGTCTTACGTATGGCACTCCTCCAAAATGTCCCCAGCTTCCTTCTTTATATTCTTTGTCAAACATCCATGCCTGATCAATATTATCATCATAAAAGAAACGCTTGTCTCCAACATTTATCGATATTCCCCTTGCAGGAAACTCTTTTAATGAAAGTGGAAGAACATTGATCCGAACCTCTGAAAAATCCTCAACATATTCTGATGACTGATTAATTGCTCTTAACTTATTTATACCATTAATAAAAGGCACATCAAATACAGCAATTGCATCTTCTACGTTTTTTATTCCTAAACTTTTACCATTGACTGTCAGCTCAATTTTATCCTGATTGGAAAATACTTGAACAGGCATGGTTGAAATTCGGGACCCTTCTCTATCCTCAACATTTGTTCGTTGATTCCAGCTTTTGGTAGCGATAGCAATAAATGGATCTTTTAACAACGAAGCCTGATAATAATAAAAAGCATCTTTAGGAGTACGGTCTAAACCAACTAATCCTTTATTGTTGATACTTTGAACTGCATCAACACGGCCTTCTGAATTAAAATCTGCATAATTCCATACATTTGCCCCTGCAATATATGGTTTACTCTTTATGGTATTTAGGTAATGTTTATGTTGTTCTGTACCATACTCATGGGTAAAATCAAAGCGTATTGGTTCTAAGGTATGGAGACGCGGGTCAATACCAGCACCATATTCTGTTATTATTATCGGTTGTTTAACACCTTGCCTAAACTCTTCTAAACGATTTTCGAGTAACTCATACCCTCCACCATACCAACCTAAATAAATATTAAAACCTATAATCTTCGGAATATCGGTTAAACCGGCATCTTTATATTTATCAACATTGTTATGATTAGGAATCATTGTATATCGATATGGATCTTCGGCACGAGTAAGATCCTCTATGCTCTGAGCCAGTTTATTTAAATAGCTGCAATATTTCTGATACCGTTCTTTATCATTTTTATACGGAGGGTGTAGAAGTACTTCGTTCATGTATGCCCAGATCAATAAACTTGGGTGATTGTAATTCTGACGTATCATCTCCAATTGGGCACTTAAACAGTTTTGGGCAAATTCTTCCGATTCTGTTACCGTATCAATGATCGGTGTTTCTGCCGAAGTAATGATTCCCAAACGATCACACAACTCCAGTATAATAGGATCTTGCGGATAATGTGCAATACGCAGAAAATTACTTCCCATAGCTTTCATACGTAATAAGTCCTCGGTATGGATGTGGTCAGGCACAGCATTGCCTATATCTTTAAAATCTTGATGACGGTTAGTTCCTATTAATTTTAAATGCTTACCATTTAAGAAAAATCCTTTTTCTGCATCAAACGAGAACCAATGGAACCCTAATGAATTGATGGATTCATCTATCTTTGCTTTGGTCTTGACATCATAAATCTCGCAAACCACTTTATATAAATTTGGTGCATCCGGAGTCCATAATTGCGGATTGGCTACCGGTTTCATTTGTAAGTCAAATTCATTCGACTTGCCTACCATCAGCTTTAGGGACTTAGATTCGGTATTTACCAACTCATTTTTAGGCCCGTATATTTTTGTAACCAACTTCACTTTTTGTGTTGATGTAGCATCGTTTTTAATCTTTACCTTAAGATTAACATCTCCGCTCTCGGCAGATACATTAGGGGTTGTGATGAATACGCCATTGGCTGCGTAATCCTCCACATTAAAGTGTACTTTTTCTGTTACTACCAGATTTACATCACGGTATACTCCACCAAAAAAGGTAAAATCGGCGTGCAATGGGGGCACATTGGGGTCTTCGCTATTGTCCGCTTTAACCACCACATTAAACGTGGCAAACTCTTTATCCTCATTAAACTCAACATATTTAGAAACCGGTACAACAAAACGTGTAAAACCACCTACATGGCGCTTTGCCAATTGTTTGTTTATGTAAACCTCTGCTACCATAGCAACACCCTCGAAAAACAAGAATACCTGTTTATCCTTATAAGCTGTTGGTATTCTAATTTCCTTGGTATACCATCCTGCACCACGGTAAAAACCTTCATTTTCATCCACCACATCTTTATCGTTCCAGGTATGTGGCAGATCAATTATTTCAGCTTTATCCTGAAGTAATAAAAATTCATTCACGTCAGTAATATTGTTGTCCTTGATGTAATGCCACGATTCGTTTACAGTGTATCGCAATTGCTGTCCACATAGCACGGTTAACATACTAAAAAAGAACGCACAGGTAACACTTAATTTAATTCCCATGATTTACTTATATACTATTCTATTTAAAAACTTACTTTAAGCTCAATACAAATACATCATTTATCAGGCTGAGCTTCTAACTCAAATCCTTTATCCGATATGCTCAATATACTTGTTTTTTCAAGATGCTATTTACAGTTAAACTTTTCATTTTAATGATACTTTAAACAAGTATGCACTTGCTATTACCGTTGTTTTCTGACTTGGAAAGATTACCTGAGCCTCGCATTTAACGGAAACTTTCACTTTGTCTTCATCGAACCCCCTCGTTTGAATGCGGGCATCAATAAGTTTTACTTGTGCAAACAAGCAAGTCCCACATATCAATATCTGAATGATTAATACGTATTTTTTCATAGTTCTTGTGCTACAAATAAGTCATGTCTTTCCATGCAAATTCTTTTATTATTGTCCATTATACTACTTCAATACTAATTTTCACCTCTTTTTTTCATTAACAAAATATGCCATAATAGGCAGCGCTTCAACCCCAGGCACCATCAGGCCTTGATACATTATCACCCCACTCCATTAGTGCTATGCCTGCATCCAGATATTTATGATCTTCAGTAACCTTGGCCATATACAAGAAAGGATAAACAGCGTCCATTAAACGCGTGTGCACATTGCTACACGAAGGACACTCTAACATCCCATGTACATTTGGGTAGGAAGGTTTAACTACTTGAATTTTTATCATTCCATCACACCAATCCATGAGTAATTCGAAGACTAACTTTTTATATTCGGCAGAATGTACAGTATTTTTATTGTGCAAACATGAACTAAGCACGGATGTTGATGAAAATGTTAAACTAATACCTGCCAAAGTTGATACCTGTAAAAAATCTCTTCGCTTCATATGATTAATATTTCCGCTATTTCTAATATACGGGTCCAATTCAAACAGGCATCCAACACTCCAGAAAAAGTCATGCTTCCTGCTGAATCCGGACCGACAATAAGGAAAAGGTTTATCTCATAATCGTTTCTTTTGGGAAATTATATTTCAAAAGACTATACCTACCAAAAGTACATTAGCAATACAAACTTTAATTTCAATAGAATACCAGATTAATGAACATATAATTCAAGTATGAACACATGCACCAAATTGAACTATTTGTTCAACTCTGCAATAATTAACCTAAAGATTAAAAGAATGGAAGTTAGTTTTGTTAAGAGGAAATAAAACAGTAATTACCTATTGTAATTGATGATTATATAAATCAGCTTTTTATGAACGATAATCAAAAATCTGTCTTACCTCATCCCAGTTATTCGGATTT
Source organism: Saccharicrinis sp. 156 (assembly GCF_050589685.1). Taxonomy (NCBI): domain Bacteria; kingdom Pseudomonadati; phylum Bacteroidota; class Bacteroidia; order Marinilabiliales; family Marinilabiliaceae; genus Saccharicrinis; species Saccharicrinis sp. 156. The sequence continues at coordinate 21,531 of NZ_JBNGOS010000031.1, read as the reverse complement.
ACAAAAATACTGGCAGAAAGTTCAACTCTTTTTTGATTCAATGAAGGTTGGATGTAAATTGGCGTAGTTCCATCTTATCTTTATTTGATCTGCCTTAGCAATAACTTCGCGTAAAACTTCTTAATGCATCTTTTTATGCAGCGGTGACCTGTCCCCAGCCTACTATTAAATTAACAACTTTTCTTTTTCGTTGCAAACACAAACAATATCAAAACAACCAAACAATTCTACTATCATACAACACTTTACCCTAATGTTATATTTCTGGCGACCTATTTTCTGAAAAATATGAATAGGTCACATATCGGTCTCATTTTTCTGCTATTCTGATGCTTTTATATGACTTTTTACAAAACAAAAAAAAGCGCTTAAAACTCTCATTTTAAACGCTTTTTATTACAATTGACATATTGCGAAGTGACCCCTACGGGATTCGAACCCATATCGCTGGAACCGGAATCCAGTATTCTATCCGTTGAACTAAGGGGCCGAATATAGTTAATCATATATGATATGAAAACCATACGTATTCCAACAAAGTCGTGCAAATTTATAAAAAGTTTTCAATTATCAAGATAATACTGAAGTTATAGCATGCATTTAGATTTGACAGTGCAATTTTATTTTGTCTTTTACCAGGATGATATATTAGAGGTACATAATGAGCAATTAAAACAATATAAAAGAAGGTGTTGCCGACACGAGGCATAGCAACGATCGGGTCGGTTGAAGCAACTCAGTGAAACGCCATGTTTTCCAGTAGTTGAATTGCGCAACAGTGTTCTAATGCATATGGCGGGTTTATCATTCTATTGATGTAAGGTTGCGATAGGTTACATTCAAATATTTAAGTCCATCAATCCTTGATCCATTTCATTTTTTTTGCATTCCTCCCTAATATTCGTTAAATTTTAGCTAGCCCAAAATCTTCAGGATCATATATAGCGAATCACAACTGTATTCCTTTGTATATAAAACATTACTTAAAGCATTTTTGCCATGAAACAAATGGAAGATTATTTACCTATTGTAGGGGAAAAAGAGGTATATGAGATTTATCAATTGGCCTCCAGGCTATACGAGAAACACTTGTTACATGTTAATTCTACTTTTATTGGTGGCGGGGTGGCAGAAATCCTTAATAACCTTGTCCCCTTATCGAATGACATTGGATTGGATACAGGGTGGCGCGTTTTACATGGTAATCTTGAATTCTACAATATCACAAAAAAAATGCATAATGGCTTACAAGGTTCCATGGATATTTTGCACGAGGAGGACAAACGCAATTATTTAAATGTGAATTCAAACTTTGCCACATACACTCATTTTGACCATGACTGCATAGTTATCCATGACCCCCAACCACTTTCGTTAATCAAGTATATAAAAAAAAGTCAACCATGGATCTGGCGATGCCATATTGACATTACACATCCGAATCCTGAGTACTGGGAATTTATTAAACCATTTATTCTTCGTTATGATGTAATGATTGTTTCCGCCGAAAAATACAAAAAAAAGGATATCCCGGTAGAACAACGAATAATCCATCCGGCCATTGATCCGCTGGCACCTAAAAACATAGAATTATCCGAGCTACGCTGCAAAAAAATACTGAAAGATGCCGGCATACCTACTGACAAACCCATTATTTCACAGGTTTCAAGGATGGATAAATGGAAAGACCCCGAAGGTGTACTGAATATATTTGAATTAGTAAAAAAACGCATTGACTGTAGATTGCTATACATGTATAACTTGGCTACCGATGATCCGGAAGGTGTAGATATCTTTAACCGAATCAAACAATCGGTTAAAGACTTACCTTTTAAAGATGATATATTGTTCGTATTAGGAAACAATGACTACCTTGTAAATGCAGTTCAGAGGTACTCTGATGTTGTCATACAAAAATCCTTGCGGGAAGGTTTTTGTTTGTGTGTAACGGAAGCCATGTGGAAAGGTACTCCTGTTGTGGCATCAAACGTTGGCGGTATTCCCGTTCAAATAGACGATGGGGAAAATGGTTTTCTCTTTGATCCAAATGATTGCCAAGGCTTTGCGGATTGTATCATAGAGCTGATGCAAAACAAAAAACTCAGCGAAATGATTGGGAAAAGTGCCCGGGATAATATTAAACGTAAATTTTTATTACCTCGTTTGTTGAAAGACTATCTGATTCTGATGCACGATGTATTAAAATAATCCTGAAATTTCCATTTTACGGAATACTGTTGCTTTCTTTACTTAATTCCAGTCACTTAACAAGGTTACTGTTTCAATTGCAGTATTATTTGTGTAACGGTTATGTGTAAGCAAACAAGCATTATATTTTTTCGTTAGTGTCCGACAATAAAACGCTCCTAATAACCTAAAGCTCGTTTGTCTCAAGCCGACGGGCTTTTCATTATTAGTTCACCTCAGTTTTTTATATCTCAACGGTGGTTATGTTTTCAGCTACGCTACAATAGCCTTAGCTGCCAACGAAATACAAATTGCACTGCCATTTGCGGCGCCGCAGACATGAAAAAGCTAAAAATCAGTGCTCTTCGCTACAAGGAAGGAATCTGCCTACCGGCCAGGCAGGCTCACTGCGTTCAAACAGCTCTTACTTTTATTGATTTTTGCTCCGTTCGATAATACCTAAACAAGCATAATATTACACTCACTTATCGCAAAAAATCTTTCTTAACGCTTCGATTACTGATTTTTTAACGCTTTTGCATGAAGGTGGATTAATTACCCAGACAGCATGCTTACTCGTTTAAACCCAATATGCATTAGATAATCTATTACACATTGAAATTGTTTCAAAACAAGACACTCCGCTGCTTCACTTCAACTCACCATAACGATGAAAACCTAGTAAGATTGCACTTTCAATGTTCACGACGAAGTTCTAATGCATAATCCGGGTTAAATCTCTTGCTATTCTGATCAATACGATAGACGAAATAATACTTAGTAGGTCAGTAAGGATATTTTTTGTAAAAGATTTTTTCTAGCCAACAAGACTTTACCTCTTAATTGATTATTGCAGCTTAATTCCAATCTCAACTACTATTTTGTAAAAGATTTCTTAATTTCGCAATCTCGTTTATTGAGCTTATCAAAATTTGAAAAAGTACTAAATACATACAGGTATAAAATGGATTACAATTTTAAAGCCATTGAAGAAAAATGGCAGAAACAATGGGTAAGTGACAAGACCTACAAAGTGGAAATTGATAAAGACCGTCCTAAATTTTATGTTTTGGACATGTTTCCTTACCCTTCGGGAGCCGGATTACACGTTGGTCACCCGCTGGGTTATATTGCTTCTGACATTTACAGTCGTTTTAAAAGACTGAATGGTTTTAACGTGTTGCACCCTATGGGCTACGATGCCTATGGTTTGCCTGCCGAGCAATACGCCATACAAACCGGTCAGCACCCGGCTATCACTACGGAGAAAAACTTAAACCGATATCGTGAGCAGTTGGATAAAATTGGTTTTTGCTACGATTGGGACCGGGAAATTAAAACTTGCGATCCGGATTACTACCATTGGACGCAATGGGCGTTTATCCAAATGTTCAACAGTTATTACTGTAACCAGGCCAAAAAAGCAGCTCCAATATCAGAATTGATAGAAGCCTTTAATGCTGTTGGTACGGAAGGTTTGGATTTGGCGTGCACAGAAAAATTGGTATTCACGGCGGCTGAATGGAAATCTAAAACGGACAAAGAACAACAAGAAATATTGTTGAACTACCGATTGGCCTACTTAGCCGACACCATGGTTAATTGGTGTCCTGCTTTAGGTACGGTTTTGGCCAACGACGAAGTGAAGGAAGGAATCTCGGTACGAGGTGGCCACCAGGTTGAACAAAAGGTGATGCGCCAATGGCTGTTACGCGTATCCGCTTATTCCGAAAGGTTATTGGATGGATTAAACCATGTGGACTGGACAGACTCATTAAAAGAGATCCAACGTAATTGGATTGGCAAGAGCGAAGGTGCCGAAATGAAATTTAAGGTAAAAGATTCCGATGTAGAAATGGATATCTTTACCACACGGGCTGATACTGTATTTGGAGTTACATTTATGGTATTAGCCCCGGAAAGCGAATTAGTAGATCAGCTTACCACACCTGAGCAAAGAGCTGAAGTGGATGCTTACATATCAGAAACCCAAAAAAGAACCGAACGCGAACGCCAGGCTGAAGTTAAAAAGGTAACCGGGGTATTCTCGGGCTCCTACGCCATCAACCCATTATCGGGCGAAGAAATTCCTGTTTGGATTGGCGACTATGTATTGGCCGGATACGGCACAGGTGCAATAATGGCTGTCCCCGCGCACGATTCTCGCGACTTTGCTTTTGCTAAACACTTCAATCTGCCCATTTTACAGGTAGTTGTTCCTGAAGGAGAAGAAGCTACCGATCCAGCAACATGGGAAGATTCTATAGATTCCAAAGCCGGAACCATGGTTAATTCGGGTTTCTTAAATGAACTAAGTGTACCTGAAGCCATTGCAAAAACAAAAGAATACATCAGGGAACAACAAGTAGGTGATGTACAGACCAACTATCGACTGCGCGATGCTATTTTCAGTCGTCAACGCTATTGGGGCGAGCCATTCCCGGTTTATTATAAAGATGACATGCCACAAATGGTCAGTGAATCCGACTTGCCCCTGGAATTACCCGAAATAGATAAATTCCTGCCTACAGAAAAAGGCGAACCACCATTGGCACGTGCCAAAAACTGGGTTTATAAAAACACGTATCCGCTGGAAGTAAATACTATGCCCGGCTTTGCAGGATCATCGGCCTATTACCTGCGATACATGGATCCTAAAAATGACAAGGCATTAGTTGGTACAGAAGCCAACGAATATTGGCAAGATGTAGATTTATATATTGGGGGTACCGAGCATGCAACCGGACACTTAATTTACTCTCGTTTCTGGAACAAGTTTTTATACGACATGGGGCATGTTGTCAAAGATGAGCCCTATAAAAAATTGATTAACCAGGGAATGATTCAAGGCCGTTCGAACTTTGTTTATAGAATCAACGGAACCAACAAATTTGTCTCCCTTAATAAAAAAGGCGAATACAAAACAACTGCTATCCACGTTGATGTAAACATTGTTAGTAACGATGTGTTAGATATTGAGAAATTCAAAAGCTGGAATCCGGAATATAAAGATGCAGAATTTATATTGGAAGATGGAAAATACATTTGTGGTTGGGCAGTAGAAAAAATGTCAAAATCCATGTTTAACGTGGTTAACCCGGATGATATTATTGCAGAGTACGGAGCAGACACATTGCGCTTGTACGAAATGTTCCTGGGGCCGCTGGAACAAAGCAAGCCATGGGACACAAATGGTATAGACGGTGTTCACAAGTTCTTGCGTAAAACATGGCGCTTATTCTTTAATGCTGACCACAAGTTGGAAGTCTCCGATGAAAAAGCAACAAAAGATGAGCTCAAGGTTCTTCACAAAACCATTAAGAAGATTAGCGACGATATTGAGAAATTCTCGTTTAATACCTGCGTAAGTGCCTTTATGATTTGCGTTAACGAATTAGGTACCTTAAAGTGTAATAAACGTGAAATATTAGAACCACTGACCGTTTTACTTGCTCCCTTTGCACCGCACATGAGTGAAGAGTTATGGGAAAAACTAGGGAAAACAGAAACGGTATGCGATGCACAATGGCCGCTATTTGAACCGGCTCATTTGGTGGAGTCCACTTTCAGCTATCCCGTTTCGTTTAACGGCAAAATGCGCTTTAAACTTGACATGCCGGCAGATGCAGCCAATGATGTAATTGAGGATGCCGTCAAAAAGCACGAGAGCGCACAAAAATGGCTGGAAGGAAAAACAGTGAAAAAAATGATTATTGTTCCCAGGAAAATAATCAATGTGGTAGTAGGCTAATATTTTAAATCAAACTTGTATGAAAGGTCGGCTCATTCAGCCGGCCTTTCATCGTATTATGGGGTTGCCTTACGCCTGCAATATGCCTTAGAAAATTCCCGTTTTACAAAGTTGGCACGTATTACATTTTAAATTGTTCCAAACAAATTCTGCAACTTCTAAAATAGCTGAATACCGGAGAGTGTCATTACCAATGACCATGCCTATTGACAGATGATTGGTTTTCGAAAATCAAATCTAATAACTGAGAAAAATCATAATAAATTTGTTGAAAAACATGACAATAGTTTCATTTTCTTATAACAACCTTTACTTTACTTTGCCGAAAGTTTATTAAGCATTTAAACACAGACCAAAAGTCTGATAATTATCAAATTTTCAGCAATGTCACGACAAACAGTTATCAGGGAAGTGAAGTCATATTTCATGTTGACTTTTTCTCTTTGTATTGCATCTTTGGGATGGTCCGCTTTTATTATCCCTGCCGGGATTGTCGGAGGGGGAATCACCGGATTAGCCAGTACTTTCCATTTCTTATGGGGGTGGGATGTGGGATTGGTTTCTATCTCCATCAATACTATCCTTGTGCTTCTGGCCTTAAGGCTTCTCGGCTTTTCATTTGGAATTAAGAGCATATATTGCATTGTCTTGTTCGGCGTACTGCTTTCGGTTTTAACCCGTCATTTTAAGGCTCCGCTTACCGAAGACACCTTTATGGCAACGCTTATTGGCTCATCTCTTGCCGGAACCGGTGGTGGTTTAGTTTTCATTAATGGGGGGAGCACAGGCGGAACGGACATTATTGCCATGATTATTAATAAATACAAGAATATCAGCTTGGGCAGATTGTTGTTGCTGTGCGATGTATTTATCATTTTTACCGGATACTTTGTCTTTCATAATATTGAAATTGTGATGTACGGCTTTATCACCATGGCCATTTTTGGCTATGCAGTGGATATGGTTATTACAGGTAACAAACAAACCGTCCAGCTATTTATTATCAGTGAAAAATATAAGGAAATCTCAGAAAACATCATTTCAAGAACTGAAAAAGGATGTACCATATTGGATGGCGTAGGTGCGTATACTGGAGATCAAAAGAAAATATTGATGGTAATATCCAAGAAAAGAACTTCAACTATTTTATTTAGAATAATCAAAGAAATAGATTCGGATGCGTTTGTAACCATGGGTACTGTTTCCGGCGCATACGGAAGAGGGTTCGATCAGATAAGAGCGTAATTTAGTGCACATCAACAACTATCCTCTGTTTAACCTGATATAAAAATCAGTATTCATGACATTGACAAAAATAGTTAACCAAATAAAATCATATATCTTCCTAACCTTTGCGGTTTGCGTTTCGAGTCTTGGCTGGGCAGGTTTTCTTATTCCGTCTGATATTATTGGCGGAGGTGTTACGGGTTTATCAAGTACATTTTATTTTTTATGGGGCTGGGACATTGGTATAACGTCGCTTACTATTAATATCGTTTTAATTTTATTGGCACTAAAAAAATTGGGGCTTTCATATGGAGTTAAAACGGTTTATTGTATCGTGCTATTCTCCACAATGCTTTCGGTGCTGACCAAATATTTTACCGAACCTATAGTTAGCGACATATTTATGGCAACGCTAACAGGAGCTGCCCTGGGTGGCAGTGGCACAGCCCTTTTATTTATTAATGGGGGAAGTACCGGTGGAACTGAGATCATTGCGATGATTATCAATAAATATAAAAACTTCAGCCTGGGCCGTCTTTTACTTACATTTGATATTGTAATAATATCCACGAGCTACATTGTTTTCCAGGACATAGAAAAAATAATGTATGGTTTAATCTCCATGGCCATATTTAGTTACTGTATAGATTTGGTCATATCAGGCAATAAACAAACCGTACAAATATTTATCATTACGGATAAATATGAGGAAATGATGGATAAAATCATGACTGTTGGCAACAAAGGCGTTACCATGATTGATAGTATGGGTGGCTATACCCGTGAACACAGAAAAATACTAATGGTGATTTCAAAAAAACGCACCTCCTCTATATTATTTAAAATCATAAAAGACATAGACTCGGAGGCTTTTGTGACCATGGGCAATGTATCCAATGTTTTTGGAAAAGGATTTGACAGAATTAAAGGATAGAAAATTTAATTATCTATTTTTATTTTGAGTCTTTTTGCCATAAATCAACAATTTCCTTCTTGATTTATTCGTTTGATGTAATAACTTGCGCAATCAAACAACATAACACAATACAATTTCAAAATTTATCATGCGTATAACATTAAGAAACCAACCCGTCGTATCCATATTACTATTTATTGCAGTTGTACTTATGGCCAGCTGCACTCCCGATAAAAAGAAAGTAGAAAGCGAAACAACTGTTGATTCTCTTGCTCTGGTTGAAGCACCTAAACCGGCCCATTTAATGTTTGGCTTGCCTGTTGACTCCTTTGTAATAGAAAACAATAAAGTGAAAAGAAACGAGTTTTTGGCTTCCATCCTTCTTAGGTACGATATCCCCTATAAACAAATTGACTTATTGGCCCATAAAAGTAAAGACACCTTCGATGTCCGAAAAATAAAAGTCGGTAATCCGTATTATGTTTTTCTTGATCATGACACGCTACATACAGCACGGTATTTTGTGTATGAGATAGACAAGATTAACTATGTTGTATACAATCTAAACGATTCAATAACCATTACCAAAGGTCAGAAACCTGTAAGAAAAGTGCAAAGAACCGCAACCGGAATTATTACATCGTCTTTATGGAATGCCATGACAGAAAATAACGCTAGTCCGGTTTTGGCGCTTGAATTATCTGACATTTATGCCTGGACGGTTGACTTTTTTGGCATTGAGAAAGGGGATTATTTTAAAGTGATGTATACCGAGGATTATGTAGACTCTACATCCGTTGGAATCCGATCTATTGAAGCCGCCTTATTTATGCATCGAGGGGATAAGTTTTATGCATTTAATTTTCAGGAAGACAGCGCAACTTACAATTACTTTGACGAAAAGGGAAATAGCTTAAGAAAAGCCTTTTTAAAAAATCCTCTTAAATATTCGGCACGTATCAGCAGTCGTTTTTCGCACAGCAGATACCATCCCGTTTTAAAAATAAGACGCCCCCACCATGGCATTGATTATGCTGCCCCAAAAGGAACTCATGTGTATTCTATCGGTGATGGTAGGGTAATTGCCAAAGGGTACCAGGCCAAAGGTGGCGGAAATTATCTAAAAATAAAACACAACAGCGTTTATACTACTGTTTACATGCATTTAAACGGGTTTACCAAAGGCATTAGTAAAGGCGACAAAGTGAAACAGGGGGATCTAATCGGTTATGTAGGTTCAACCGGGTTATCCACCGGCCCACATCTTGACTTTAGAGTATTTAAGAATGGGAAACCTATCGATCCTTTAAAAGTAAAAGCTCCTCCCGTAGAACCCGTTAAAAAAGAAGACATGAAGAGGTTCAAACAATTCTACAAACCACTAAAACAATCGGTCGATAATTTATCTCTTCCGGTAGCACAGTGATCAAATATTACTGGTAAGCATATGCTTTAGGGAACTCCAAACTCTTTAAAAGTCTCATATTGAAAGCTAGCCTGATTAATACATATATTTTCGCAATAGAAAAATTTATGAGTAGATCAGGCCAGTCAATCGTATATAACAAATATTTGAGAACCCTGAATCAGGTTATGCTTAAATGGGTTCCGGTCGGTCATTCTATTTTGTAGACCTTCTAAACTCTATTAAATCTTTCAGATAAGGTTTATTTAAGAAGCTATCCTGGCCAATAGAGCAAAGCCTATCAAACATTCTTACATTTACTGTAAAAGCCAGTAAATTGTTTGGAAGGTATTTACGCATGGCCAAATCCGATGCTCCAACCAGCGCCTTGGGCTTTTCGTTATCCGGCACCAAAGTAAGCAATTGCATACACCCTGAGCCAAACGGGATGTCCACCGGATTGCCCTCTTCGGGGCCGGCATGATAATTGGCTGCAACAATAAGTGCGCTCAACTGATCCGGGTTAACAAAAAAGGTAACAGACTTTAAATAATCAACCATGGAGTTTTTAATAGGCCCAACATATAAACACTTGTGTTTTGACCTATATGCAGGAGTTACATCCAACCAATCATCCATCAATTCACCAGAACATTTTAAACCTTCCTCACCTACCAAAAAATCAACAAGTTCCTCCCGATCTCTGGTTTCTTTCCCGAACAACCAATAACCGCTTCCTTTACATCCAAAATTCATGGAAGTTAATTTCAATGTCTGTCCGCGCATCCATGCGTTAAAATAAGCAAAAATACAAGTTCTCCGGTGAGCAACCGGTTCAATTACCCTATCCATCATAGCGTCATGAGGCGCATCGTAAACTCCAATTAACGGTAGGTCGATATCCAGTTTATCGGTAATATAGGTGGAATCTAAAAGTGTAGACATTTTTTTTTGAATATAAAAATTAATACTGGTTATAAAAAACGCATATAGCTAATCATACATTGGTCAAAGGGTGGTAGTCAACTAAACAATGAGTGTTCGTCATCAGTATAAAAATCATACATTACGATCACTGTTACTGTTGACTTCCCACTGATGAATGTTGACTGAGCATCTCCGCTATAACTTTCGGGTAATGCTCATATTCCAGTTCGTGAACTTTGGCTTCCACATCTGTAGCTGTATCTGTTGGCAACACCCTGCATGTTACCTGCTTAATAATCTTTCCTTCGTCGTAATTACTATCAACATAATGAATTGTAATACCGGTCTCCGTTTCCTTATTATCCACAACCGCTTCATGTATGCGTTTGCCGTACATTCCTTTGCCACCAAATTTAGGCAATAAAGCCGGATGAATATTAATAATACGTCCTTTAAATGCCTCGACAAAATTTTCTGGAATTAACCACAGAAAACCTGCAAGCACGATAAGTTCGCATGCCTCCTCTTTTAAAACTTCGATAATTTTATCCGAATTATAAAACTCTTCACGCGAAAATAAGGTTAAGTTAACACCCAATTTTAGCGCCCGTTCGTTGACATAAGCTTTGCTGTTGTTCGTGAAAAAGTGAAAATCGCTTGAATTAAGCCTTCCTTTAAAATAATTTACAATGTTTTCTGCGTTACTTCCCGAACCCGAAGCGAATATAGCAACCTTACTCATTTCCTGTATTTTATAGGTTTATTACTGTAGATTTTATATGTCCCAAAAATAGAAAAAAAACCCCCCGGAATGATTTTATTGAAATATTATTTGGCTGATTATCCTGATTTTTTTTCCTTTGCAAAGTTATTTTAATCAATAAATTTTAAATATTAACTTAAAATTAAAAGCTATGTCTGACATTGCATCAAGAGTAAAAGCAATCATCGTAGACAAACTAGGAGTTGACGAAACCGAAGTTACAACTGAAGCAAGCTTCACAAATGATTTAGGAGCTGACTCTCTTGACACTGTTGAGTTGATCATGGAGTTTGAAAAGGAATTTAACATCGCAATTCCTGATGATCAAGCAGAAAACATTGGCACAGTTGGTGATGCCGTCTCTTATATAGAGGAAAACGCTAAGTAAGCTAAATTAAAAACGAAGTTTACACTTTAAACGAAGTTATGGAGTTAAAAAGAGTAGTAGTAACGGGATTAGGAGCCATCACTCCTTTGGGCAATTCCATTGAAGAACTATGGAAAAACCTGGTTGAAGGAGTAAGCGGTGCCGCACCCATTACTCGATTTGACGCCACCAATTTCAAGACAAAATTTGCTTGCGAAGTAAAAAATTACAACTCTAACGATTATTTCGATCGTAAAGAGGCAAGAAAACTTGATATGTTTGCTCAGTTTGCTTTAATAGCAGCTGAGCAGGCTGTTCAAGATTCCGGCATCAACGCTGAAAGCATCGACCATGATGAGGTAGGCGTAATTTGGGGTGCCGGTATTGGTGGAATTCAAACATTTACAAAAGAGGTTAAGGGCTTTGTGGAAGGCAATGGCACGCCACGTTTCAGCCCATTTTTTATACCCATGATGATCGGTGATATTGCCGCTGGTCAAATTTCAATGAAATATGGATTCAGGGGACCCAATTTCAACACGGTTTCAGCTTGTGCATCCTCTACCAATGCGATTGGCGATGCATACAACCTAATCCGTTTAGGCAAAGCAAAAGCCTTTGTAACCGGAGGTTCTGAAGCTGCTATCAGTGAAGCTGGCATGGGCGGCTTTAATGCGATGCAAGCATGTTCCACACGAAACGAAGATCCGGCTACCGCTTCTCGACCTTTCGACAAAGACCGCGATGGTTTTGTTATGGGAGAAGGTGGAGCATCTTTAATTCTTGAAGAATATGAACATGCCGTTGCCCGCGGTGCCAAAATATACTGCGAAGTAGTTGGTACCGGAATGACAGCCGATGCCCATCACCTCACAGCACCACATCCTGAAGGACTGGGTGCCAAAAATGTGATGAAAATGGCATTAAAGGATAACGATATGAAAGCCGAAGAAATCGACTATATCAATGTCCATGGCACTTCCACCCCCCGAGGTGACATCGCAGAAACATTAGCGATTAAAGAAGTGTTTGGTGCGCATGCGTACGAATTAAACATCAGCTCAACAAAATCAATGACTGGTCACCTGTTAGGTGCTGCTGGTGCGATTGAATCAATTGCTTGTATCCTTGCTATTAAGTACGGCATTGTTCCTCCTACCATCAACCACTTTACCGATGATCCGGAAATTGATCCTAAATTAAACATGACATATAACAAAGCTCAAAAAAGAGAGGTTAAAGCAGCGCTTTCAAATACCTTTGGTTTTGGAGGTCATAATGCATCTGTTATATTTAAAGCAATTTAATCGATTGTGTTAAAATCATTATTGAACATAATAAAGCTTTCTCCCGACCGGAGAAGGCTTTATTTGTTATTAAGGTCTGTAATCGGCTTCTGCCCCAATAACCTGGGGATTTATGAATTGTCCTTGGTTCATAAATCTGCCATGAAAAAGAAAAATAACGGTCAAGTTATTAACAATGAGCGCCTGGAGTTTTTAGGTGATGCAATGCTAGGCGCTATTGTTGCGCAAGAATTGTACAACAAATACCCCGATGTAAACGAAGGTTTCCTGACGAAAACCCGGTCAAAAATCGTAAACCGTGCTTTTTTAAACGAAACAGCCAATAAAATAGGCTTAAACAATATAATCACATCCCAATCCAAAATTTCTCTTGAAATAACGAATATCCCGGGAGATGCATTGGAAGCATTAATCGGAGCCATTTTTGTGGATTGCGGTTACCAGAAATGCCGCAAGTTTATCTTGAAAAAAATTCTGATCCCTTTTGTTAACCTGAACGAAATAGCCAGCAAAGACAATAATTTCAAATCCATGTTAATTGAGTGGGGGCAAAAACATAAAAAGGACGTGCAATTTATAACGGATGAAATACCGGGCACGTTGGATCACGCTCCGTTATTTGTATCATCGGTTGAAATAGAAAACATAGTATTTGGCCGTGGCGAGGGATCGTCAAAAAAAGAATCGCAGCAAAACGCGGCAATGGAAGCGCTACAAAATGTTTCTATTAGAAAAAACGATTTGCAATAATTGATCCAACCAACAACTTAACACACATTATTATTGTCATTTTAAAGTGCAAATAACTATATTGCGATAACTTTTCCGATCAACGTTCATGAGCGGAATACCCAATATTGTAAGCCTTTTAAATTAACAACGCAAACCTTTAAACAAAGGCCTACCAACAATGAAAGGACAGGAATGAATAAAAAATACATATATCTTTTATCATTTATCATAGCGGCAAGCCTTGGCGGTATCATCTATATCCAAACGCTTTGGATGAAAAATGACAGCAAAAGAAAAGAACAAGAGTTTGATAAGCTGGTGAATCAGGCAATGACCAAGGTTATTGAAAAGCTTGAACGCGAGGAAAACTCTGAGCTAGCCGCATTTATAAAGAAAGAATACAGAAAGAAAATACAAGCATCTAAAGCGCTACCCAAAAACCTGCAACGGGACCCAAAGTATTTCAATAACAATCCGGATAACGCTTTGAGTGAAGACGAAATATTGGAATTCTCGTTTAAGTTTCAAATGCAAGACAAATATATCAGCACTACCTTGCAGACCTTCAATGAAGATTCGTTAATATTTAGCCTGGATAACCGCTCACCAATATCGACCCGATCCAGTAAGTTTGGCCCTTTAACGAGTGCTTTGCTAAGTATTCAGGATGAACTCAAATCGAAAGTGGAAGACAAAGCGGAAATGATTCTGAATACTTTTTTCCCTAAAAGATCTATCTCGGAACGCATTGACCGGGAGAAGGTGGATGTGTTGTTGATGAAACAATTGGAAGACAGGGGAATCACCCTTCAATTTGAGTTTGCTATTTTCGACGGAAAAGGGAAAATGGCAATGGCCACAACAGGATTTAAGCCCAATGCATCCAAAACCATTTATCAGAAATACCTGTTCCCGAACGACCCACATCCTGAGGCGCATCATTTAAACCTCTATTTTTCCGAAAGACCTAATTTCATGATACAATCAATCGGGACTTTTATACCGTCCGCCGCGTTCACCCTGGTGATGATTTTTACATCCATCATCACTATCATGATTATTTTTAGGCAAAAGAGACTGGATGAAATCAAAAACGACTTCATCAACAACATGACGCACGAATTTAAAACCCCGATATCCACCATATCCTTAGCCTCCCAAATGCTGAAAGATCCGAGTGTTGCTAAAACGCCAAAAACCTTGCAGCATATTTCCGGGGTTATACAGGACGAGAGCAAGAGGTTAAGCTTTCAGGTAGAAAAGGTTCTTCAGATGGCCATCTTTGACAAGGGAAAATCGGGGCTGAAAATAAAAAAATTAGATATAAACCAATTAATTCACAATGTTTCTACTAACTTTAAGCTCAAAGTAGAAAATAAGAAAGGTAAAATAATTGAAAGCCTGGACGCGAAAAACAGCACGGTTTATGTGGACGAGGTACATTTTACCAATGTGATTTATAATTTATTTGACAACGCTTTTAAATACAGAAAAGGCATCCCTATATTGCAGGTTAAAACCTGGAACAAAAACAATGGGGTTATCATTTCCGTCAAAGACAATGGAATGGGGATCTCTAAAGAGAACCTTAGTCGCATCTTCGAAAAATTCTACCGGGTTCCTACAGGTAACGTGCATAACGTTAAGGGTTTCGGATTAGGTTTGGCATACGTAAAGAAGATTGTGGACGACCACGGAGGTAACATTGTTGCAGAAAGCGAATTAAATGTAGGAACAAAATTTGAAATCTTTTTACCGATAAAAAGCACAAAAGAATGGAAAAAGAATACAAACTTCTTTTAGCGGAAGATGATGAAAACCTGGGTATGCTATTGCGCGAATACCTGGAAGCTAAAGGATACGAAACAGATCTTTGTCCGGATGGAGAAGAAGCTTACAAAGCATTTACGGCAAACACGTACGACCTTTGTGTTTTGGATGTAATGATGCCTAAAAAAGATGGTTTTACACTGGCCAAGGACATCCGTTTAATCAATGCGGATATTCCAATTATCTTCCTAACGGCCAAGTCTATGAAAGAGGATGTTTTTCAAGGCTTTAAGATTGGTGCGGATGATTATATCACCAAACCTTTCAGTATGGAAGAACTTCTTTTTAGATTGGAAGCCATTATCAGAAGGACTAAAGGAACGAATGCGATACAAGATGTGTATCAATTGGGCAAATACAAGTTCGATACCCAAAAGCAGCAGCTTATTGATGGTGAAGAAATTGTTAAACTAACGACCAAAGAGTCTGAATTATTGAAGTTACTTTGCAACAACGCCAATAAGGTTTTAGAGCGAAATTTTGCGCTAAAAACCATTTGGGTAGACGATAACTACTTCAATGCCCGAAGCATGGATGTGTACATTACCAAGCTAAGGAAACATCTCAAAGAGGAAACCTCTGTTGAAATTATCAACGTTCACGGAAAAGGATACAAGCTTGTCATGTAATCCGACATCCTTGATAATTCACATCATTAGCTGATGAACGAAAAGGTATAAACAAAAACGTCCGATACATGCTAGTATCGGACGTTTTTTGTGTTATCGGATTTTTTGATACCCCAAATAAAAACGGGAAAATAAGAAACAGGCGATTCGTATTTTTAACAATACACATTTAAGGCTCCTACAAACAATAGGTGCTACCAACAATAAAGTTAATTACGCGGTAATTTCATCTTATTTATATTCGTGGTTTCGAACTTAATCTAGCTTCAAAACGGCCAAGAAGGCTTTTTGTGGCACTTCAACGTTACCTACCTGTTTCATACGCTTCTTACCTTTTTTCTGCTTCTCCAACAGCTTACGCTTCCGACTGATATCACCTCCGTAACATTTCGCCGTAACATCTTTACGCACCGCTTTAACGGTTTCACGCGCTATTATTTTAGTCCCAATAGCGGCCTGGATAGCAATATCAAACTGCTGACGAGGAATCAATTCCTTTAGTTTTTCACACATCCTGCGTCCTAGCGTATAGGCATTATCGAAATGAATAAGGGTAGATAATGCATCAACACTTTCCCCATTCAATAAAATATCCAACTTTATCAGTTTGGCTGGCTTAAAACCTGTTGAATAATAATCGAATGAGGCATACCCTTTCGAAATACTTTTCAACTTGTCATAAAAGTCGAATACGATCTCTGCCAGGGGCATGTTATAATTTAGCTCAACCCTGTCAGAGGTCAAATAATCCTGTTTAACCAGCTCCCCTCTCTTGGCCAGACACAAGGTCATTATTTGACCGATAAACTCGGACTTGGTGATGATTTGAGCATGGATATACGGTTCATCGATTCTATCGACAACGGTTGGTTCCGGAAGTCCCGAAGGGTTATGCACCTCCATTTCTTCACCCTTTTTAGTATGGACAATATACGGAACGTTAGGTACGGTGGTAATCACGTTCATATCAAACTCCCTATCCAAACGCTCCTGGATGATTTCCATATGAAGCATTCCCAGGAAACCGCAACGGAAACCGAAGCCCAACGCTGCCGACGACTCCGGCTCAAACGTGAGTGAGGCATCATTCAACTGAAGTTTCTCCATGGAAGCACGCAAATCTTCATAGTCGTCACTATCAATAGGATAAACTCCCGCGAAAACCATTGGTTTTACCTCTTCAAATCCTTCGATACGACTTTCACAACCACCCTTTACATGTGTGATGGTATCCCCTACTTTTACTTCTTTGCTGGTTTTTATTCCGGATATAATATAACCGACATCCCCTGTCCCAAGTACTTTCCGCGGCTCCATATCCAAACGAAGCACTCCAATCTCATCTGCATTATATTGTTTACCTGTGGCCATAAACTTAACCAGGTCTCCTTTATGGATTTCTCCGTTCACCACTTTAAAGTAGGCAATAATTCCTCGAAAAGAATTAAATACCGAATCGAAAATCAAACACTGCAACGGATCCTTGGGCTCACCTAACGGTGGGGGAACTTTATCAACAATAGCTTGTAATATTTCATCCACTCCTTGCCCAGTTTTTCCGCTGGCTCTAATAATATCTTCCCGATCGCCTCCAATCAAATCAATAATCTGGTCTTCAACTTCATCGGGCATGGCGTTGGGCAAGTCCATTTTATTCATGACAGGAATAATGTGCAAGTCGTGCTCAATAGCCTGATATAAATTGGATATCGTTTGTGCCTGTATCCCCTGAGTTGAGTCTACGATTAAAAGGGCACCTTCGCAAGCCGCTATGGAACGTGATACCTCATAGGAAAAGTCGACATGTCCGGGAGTATCAATTAAATTAAGCACATATTTCTCACCGTTCAACTCATAATCCATTTGGATGGCATGACTCTTAATCGTGATTCCCCTCTCCCTTTCAATGTCCATATCGTCCAACACCTGTTCTTGTGCATCCCTCTCCGAAACGGTGGAGGTAAATTCCAACAGACGATCGGCCAAAGTACTCTTTCCGTGGTCGATATGAGCAATAATACAAAAGTTTCTTATATTCTTCATAATATGATATTCCCGTACTCGTAAATTTATCTTGCTAAACTAAAGGGCAATTGCCCTCCATATGAATTGGCAAAGATATTCAAATCATTCTAATTTAAATTCATTTTTGACTATCAATATCAGGGAATTCACCATTAAAAGGCAAATGTCACCCATAAGGGAAACGCGAGGCAATTAAATCTGTGGATAACTTGAAAACACATATTACAAAGCATTTTGTATATGCAATGTTTAAAGCAATAGACCTGCCATCAATAGCCCATATCCTAAATATACTATTATATGGTTAACAATAAGCTCTAAAAAATTACTTTTTACATCAAATAAAATTTTGTCGCCAGCAGATATATATATCTTTGCACAAAATCAATGGTTCATGAGCAAGATATTAGTAACAGGTTGTGCCGGATTTATCGGTTCGCATTTATCGGAAACACTTTTAAAAAATGGTTATCAAGTGGTAGGAATAGATAATTTTGACCCTTATTACAGTAGAAAATTAAAAGAAGATAATCTATCAGAGTTTTCCGCTCATCCCAACTTTACTTTTCACGAATTAAATTTGTGTAACGAAACGCTGGTTCGCGAAAAACTTGAAGAGAAATTTGATTGCATTGTACACCTTGCTGCCAAAGCGGGCGTGCGTCCATCTATTGAAAATCCGCAGAGTTATATCGATTACAATATTAGCGCCACTAGAATCCTGGTGGACTTAATGAAAGATACGGGCACAAAAAAAATGGTGTTTGCCAGTTCTTCTTCTGTTTATGGCAATATACCTGATACTCCCTGGAACGAGGATGCGGATGTATCTATGCCTATTTCGCCCTATGCCTTTTCGAAAAAATCATGTGAACTTTTAAACCATACCTACCACCACCTGTACGGTTTAGATTTTATTAATGTAAGATTTTTTACCGTTTTTGGCCCCCGCCAACGCCCCGATTTGGCCATCAACAAATTCACCCGCTTGTTATACGAGGGTAAATCCATACCGATGTATGGAGATGGGTCAACAGCCAGAGATTACACTTTTGTACATGATATCGTTTCAGGAATTATTAAATCTATAGAGTATATTAAAAACAATGATGGTGTATTTGAGAATATGAACCTTGGGAATAATTCGCCGATCAAACTGATGGAGCTGATTAATACCCTTGCAGAAGTCACGGGGCAAAACCTTATCATTGAACAACTACCCATGCAACCAGGCGATGTAGATATTACTTACGCAGATATCAGCAAAGCCCAAAAGATGATTGGTTACGAACCAAAAACTTCGTTAAAGGAAGGGTTAAAGGCTTTTGTACATTGGCACATGGCCACTAAGTAGGCATTCAGGAGTTCAGCGTAAGCAGTCTACAGCATACAATATGGCTGTAGACTGAAAACGGCAGACTTATAAATTAACCGACGAGCTCCTGAACCAGGTCTGAAGCTTCCTTAAGGGTAATAGCCGAGTACACTTTCAATCCTGACTCATCTATTATTTTTTTACCGCCTTCCGCATTGGTACCTTGTAATCGCACGATTATGGGAACATTGATTTCGCCTATCTTTTTATAAGCCTCAACTACGCCATTGGCTACCCTGTCACAGCGAACTATCCCGCCAAAAATATTGATGAGTATAGCAGTTACATTGGGATCGGACAAGATGATTTTCAGACCTGCCTCAACGGTTTGTGCATTGGCGCCACCCCCTACATCTAAAAAGTTGGCCGGATCCCCTCCAGATAGTTTAATAATATCCATGGTGGCCATGGCCAGACCCGCGCCGTTTACCATACAACCCACATTGCCATCCAGCTTCACAAAATTCAGGCTATGCTTGGAGGCTTCTATTTCAGCGGGATCCTCTTCGCTTAAATCACGCATTTCGGCAATATCGGCATGCCTGTACAACGCGTTATCGTCGATATTTAATTTGGCGTCGATGGCCATAATTAAATCATCGGATGTTTTTAATACCGGATTTATTTCCACCAACGAAGCATCAGCGCCTTCATACGCTTTATACAAAGCGGGCACAAATTGGGTCATTTCTTTAAATGCCTTTCCTGATAAGCCCAGGTTAAAAGCTATTCTTCTTGCCTGAAATGGCAACACACCGGTAGCTGGATCAATTTCTTCCTTATAAATTAGATGCGGGGTCTCCTCTGCCACTTTCTCAATATCCATTCCTCCTTCGGTAGAATACATGATAATGTTCCTGCCTGTGTTTCTATTGAGTAACACGCTCATATAATATTCCTGAGGTTCAGATTCACCGGGATAAAACACGTTTTGCGCAATCAATACCTTATTAACTCTCTTACCTTCCGGACCGGTTTGATGTGTAACCAACTGCATGCCTAAAATCTGCTTAGTCAGAGCTTTAACCTCATCCAAAGATTTGGCCACTTTAACACCTCCACCCTTTCCTCTACCCCCGGCATGAATCTGAGCCTTTACAACCCATATGTCCGTCCCTGTTTTTTGGGTTAATCTCTTGGCTGCCTTAACAGCGCCATCCGGATTATCTGCAACGATTCCTTCAGAAACGCGAACGCCGTATCTTTTTAGGATCTCCTGACCTTGATATTCGTGTATATTCATGGTAGATTTAATTTTAAAAGGTTATATACCTAATTTTAAGACTAGTGTAATGTACAATTTTGGATGCAGAAATAAAACGTTCAAAATGTTTATTTTTGTACGATAAATAATTATTTCATGAGAAAACTGCGAAACAAAGAACTAAACAGACTAAGCGTAGAAGAGTTCAAAGAAACCGAAAAAACTCCCGTTATCGCCATATTGGATAACGTGAGAAGCCTGAATAACGTTGGCTCCGTTTTTAGAACTTCGGATGCTTTATGCCTGGAAGAAATATACTTGTGCGGAATTACACCAACTCCACCTCATAATGACATACATAAAACTGCCTTGGGGGCCGAAGATTCCATGAACTGGAGCTACCACGAAGACACAAATAAGTCAGTTGTTGACTTACAAGCTGAAGGCTATAAAGTATATTGTGTTGAACAAGCCCGTGGAAGCACCTCATTACTTGACTTTAAGCCACAAATAAACGAGAAGATAGCACTCGTATTTGGAAATGAAGTAAAAGGTGTTCAGCAAGCTGTAATTGACAGTTCCGATGGCTGTATCGAGATACCTCAATTTGGCACCAAACATTCATTGAATATTAGTGTAAGTGCAGGTATCGTGCTTTGGGAAGCGGCCAAGTGGATCAGGGGTTTGGTATAATCCACTTAACGCATATCGGAATTTCAGAAATATTGAATGGTCGTAATGGTTAAACCCGGATTATATATTGGAGGTTCGTCATGAGCATTGCAAGTACAATAAAACAACGCATTACAGAAACGAGGCATAACTTGTCCCGATTACTTTCCATAGCCGTTAACTTTAGCCATTAAAAATTAAATTAATTATTTCT
>NZ_JBNGOS010000030.1:0-92820 GCF_050589685.1 Saccharicrinis sp. 156 | reverse complement strand
CGCAACATCAAGTGCGATGAAATTTTAATGTAATTTTTTTACCCACGATAAATTCTTTGAAAGTAATCGGGACAAGTGATGCCTCGTTTCAGTAAAGCCTTGTTTTATTGTACTTGCGATGCTCATGACGAACCTCCAATACATAATCCGGAATTAATCAAATCTTTAAGAACTGTCGGCACATACCCAAACCCTATATCAATTAGTATTTCAACAAAAAAACGTGAACGTACCTTATACGACAATAGGGAACCGCCTTATACATACATATGTGGATTATTAAACAATAAAAAATGTCATTTGTATAGAATAGGTGGCGCTGAAGACCATCTTCCTATTTATTTCTCATATTCATCCAATGATTGCCCAGCTATGCTTATCAAGGATATCAAGCTTTCGACATCTGAAATGATAAAAAGAGAGTACTTATTTCCACATTTTAAAGGATGGCATGCCTTTACGTATCACATCGGCTCAAAGGATAACTTAATTGAATATGTAAAATATCAAGAAGCACATCACAAATCAAAATCGTATAAAGAAGATTATATTGAACTAATCAATGAGCATAACATTGAGTTTGATGAGAGATATTTGTTTTGATGGCTATTCAACCCCTTCTGGGTTGAGATGTGCATCTAGCCTGATCCACGGGTAGCAACCCGCGGTTATTCATATTTAACCACTTCGTGGTTATGATTTCTATCCAACCGGCAACTTCTTAGTAGTTCGTACAGGCTAATCCCCATAACGGTTCCGATGGAGCTGGCTATCATATCGTTCACGTCATTAACGCAACTGCC
Source organism: Saccharicrinis sp. 156 (assembly GCF_050589685.1). NCBI lineage: Bacteria > Pseudomonadati > Bacteroidota > Bacteroidia > Marinilabiliales > Marinilabiliaceae > Saccharicrinis > Saccharicrinis sp. 156. The sequence continues at coordinate 92,017 of NZ_JBNGOS010000030.1, read as the reverse complement.
AAAGGCAAATGGGGTGATTTCTTCCTGTACCAACAGTCCCAGGCAACCCATTGAAAAGATGTAGACAACCATGCGCGACATCTTGTTATCCAACCATTTTAAACCAACTGGAATTATTGCCATGCTTGCTCCAAGTGCGGCCAGAAAGTTGGGCAAAGATCCTAAAAAGACAACAATAATTTCGTTCGACTTATATGAAGGACGCAGAAAATCCCTGTTTAACAGATACAACAATTCCAGCAATGCCAAAGCTGTAATAATTCTAACATTAATATGTTGCAGCTTTCTTTTGGGGATCTCAACCGACATGTTTATTTATTTTCAATACTATCCTCCAAATAATCAATGGCCTCGGGACCTTTATTGAAGATTAGATCTATCACACTTAAATTGGGGATAAACGGAAATCGATCTTGAAACACCTGTCGATATTCAAGTGCTTTAAATTGCGTGTCGGCCTCGTTAAAATTCTTTTTAGGATGGATCACCTCCCTAAAATCGGTTATTTCCTTGGCAGCACCTGGAATATACTCTTCCGTTAAATTTATATCCATGGGATAATCCAGGGCATCAAAAATCACCTGAAGCAACTCCATGTTGTAATCGAACAAAAAACGATACTTCTTCTCATAAAACGGCTTAAATTCGTCCATGTAATATTCGAAAAAGGGTGATGAATTATAGGCTGAAACAATAGAACGCCAATGCAGTGACTGCCATCTCTCGTCGTATGAAATTTCCAGGTCTTTGGTCTTCACTTTAAGTCGTCGTCCTTTGGCCACCGGCACGGTTAATGGGAATGCTCCATTGGCTGCCAAAATATCACATCGGTTTCTATATGTTTGCTTTATATAATTATCGTGGTGTTCGATAATGGGATTTTTGGCATTGATCATATGTGCCAGATACTGAACGGGAGGCAGATAGGCTATGGTAAACAAGGTATTATCTCTCTTCATCAGTTGCTACTCTACCGCATCCTTCTGCTCTTTTTCAAACGGGATATCCTTGGCTATGTTTTCCGTCTTCTTTTTCTTGCGCATGGCTATACCAAAATAAAACGCCCCGACTATGGCACCCAAAATAAAAGATGTGATCAGCAATATGGCCAGGGACAAATCACCTTGCCAGGTAAAAATTCTAAAATGTACCACTTCGGCATTCTGAACGGAAAAAATAACCACCAAAACAGCCAACACCATCAATATCCAAAAAGATTTTTTCATACTTTAATAATTAGATAACAGACTACAAATCAATCTACCTTTTTCAAAAATCGGTCTTTCCTTAGATATATCCAACCTTTTTTATTGATATCTCTAGATAAAAGAATTTTTTTTACTTTTCCTATAATATGGTTTTGAGGCACAAAACCCCAAAACCTACTATCAAAAGAGTGTGGTCGGTTATCGCCAATCACCCAATAATAATTCATTTTAAAGGTATATTCGTCCACCATTTCACCGTTCAACCAAACTTTCCCATCCTTTCTCTTCAATTCATTTTGTTCAAAAACCTCGATCGCTCTGCCGTAAAATTGGAGGTTTTTTTCCGTCAGCTTTATTTTTGCACCTTTCCTGGGTATATAAACAGGCCCCATATTGTGCATATTCCATAGCAGGTGGCTATCGAACGGAAAAACTAAGGGATCAGGCAAATTCTTCAGCATATGATCAGGCCTTATTCCTTTGGTAAATCCTTTAATGTTGTCGTAATCTTTTTGTAATATTTCCCATGCAATTCCCTTATCACTTGTATATTCGTTGTACGGTTGAATGTTTTTTTCGTTCAGCAGCTGAACCGTCTCTTTATCCATGATGTATCGGTCAATAGACTCTTCAGGAAACGCCAGTGTTGCACCATTGGCATAGCAAATACCATTAACTATCTCAATCGAATCCCCGGGTAATCCATATACTCTTTTCACAAAACGAGGTCGGTCTTTAACATCGAGATACTTTAAATTAGTTTTATCTTTTAATTTGAAACCGCCTTCTCCATATAATCGCTTTAAATAATGGTAACTTTCGGTCGGTCTGCTTTCCAGTAAAGTATCTGCTTCAGGGAAGTTAAAAACAATCGCATCATTATAAGAAAGACTGGCCATCCCCTTGCTCCTGCCATAACTGCTGACTTGGTTACAGCTATGCCTTGGTCCGGGAATCAGTTTGTTAACCAACAAAACATCACCCACTTGCAAGGTTTGGTGCATGGAAGAGGTATGGAAAGTATAAATACCGATAAAATTGTTTTGCACGAACACAACTACCCACAACGCTAAAATTATAGCTACGGTCCACTCAAAATACTTAAACCAAATCGTTAATTTACGCTTTAGATAATGCCAAACCGAACGCAAATAAGGATTCGTTCGTACCGAATCGATAAGGACGGCGATTCCTACAAACGGCAGTAAACTCTCTGCCCATATCCCTAATATGAGGAGTAAAATACAGAGTCCTATTTTTATAATACTTTTAACACGCATTGCCATAAAACGAAAAAGCAGGAGTGAATATTACCCCACCCCTGCTTTCTTTGTAAGTTAATATCTTATGCCACTTTGATTATTCCCCCGTGGAATATTCTTCACGGGATAAAGTTAGCACTTTGGTACAATACCGATATATGTTCGATAGCCTAATATGAATGGAATGCAATCTTGGCCCCACATCAAACATTATTCGATATTATTCGTTTACTACCCATTTAAAGAAGCGGTTAAATCTAATTTTACCCCCAAACCAGGACTTATCTTTGTTCAAAGATAACCAGACCAAAATGGGGCGCCCCACCACATGATCTTCAGGCACAAAGCCCCAGTATCTCGAATCGGCCGACTGGTGACGGTTATCCCCAATCATAAAATAGTAATCCATCTTAAAGGTATACGCTTTTGTCTTCTCGCCGTTGATAAAGAACTCGCCATTTTTAACTTCCAGTTTGTTTCCTTCGTAAGCCGTAATAACACGGTCGTAAATTACCAGGTTTTCCATGGTCAGCTGCACCGTTTCTCCTTTTTTAGGAATATACAAAGGACCATAATTGTCGCGGCTCCACATATAATCTGTACTATATGGCCATACGCTTGGCACTTGAGCGGAATCCACCTTTTCCTCGTCCATTGCCATTTGGCGGATAAAAGGAAAAGTCTTCATCTTGTCAGCTTTTTCCTTTGTCAGCGGCAAACGATAATAAGGTCCTATCCCCATATTGTTTGCATCTTCGCCAGATATCTCAAGCTTATCCAAAAACCTACTGTTCAACTTTGTTCCATCGGTCATTATATTATACCAATGCTGTAATCCGGGAGGGTTCTCAGCTTTTTTGCCGTTAATATACACCTGATTATGACGAAACTCCAACGTATCGCCGGCAATGGCCACACATCTTTTTACATAGTTATCTCTTCTGTCTACAGGTCTGTATATCACCTCGCCATAATATTCAGGGTTTAAAAGAATTTGCTGTTTACCCAGTTCACGATACTTATGATTAATCTCCCATTGGCTTGCATTTTCCAAACCTGCCATTACACTCCTATCCCGTTGGGCAACCTCCCATCCTTTTCTGCGTGATTCCACATAATAATCCGGATTTACATATTTAACAGGCACGGTATCCTGGGTTGGGAAATTAAACACCACAATATCGTTATTCTCAACTTTGCCAAACCCTTTTAAACGGCGATAGTCCCATTGCGGCCATTCCACGTACGATTTGGTGTTCAGAATAGGTACCGTATTTTGCAACAAAGGAAATGACAGAGGCGTATTGGGAATACGAGGCCCAAAGCTCACCTTACTCACAAACAGGTGATCTCCAACCAACAATGATTTCTCCAGGGATGATGTTGGAATCTTGTAATTTTGAAACAAGAACAAATTGATAAAATAAACGGCTGCCAAGGCAAAAATCAAGGCATCAGCCCATTCAATAAACGCACTTGGTTTTTTGCCGTCTTTGGTTCTCTTCCAAAAATCCCAGGGCACTTTCTTTGAGATATAGATATCAAAAATTACAGCCAGTCCGGGTAACAACCAATAGTTACCTACCCAGATCACCCATAAAAAATATACTAGCGCTGCTATGGAAAATCTAATCCATGTTGCAACAGATTTCTTTGGCATAATTATTAAGTTTTATTAAAATTTTAACATATCACCCATTCCCAGAAAACCTTTGTTTTTAGTGGTAAACTCAGCGGCCAAAACTGCCCCTAAGGCAAATCCCTTGCGAGACTTTGCACTATGGTGAATAATTATTTCGTCGACTTCGGAGTCGTAAATTACGGTATGAATTCCTGGAACTTCCTCTCTGCGGAAAGCTTCAATTTGAATTTCATTGTCATTAGGAAACTGCTCTTCGGTCCAACCTTGCTTGCGATCCAAATTCTCTATAATACCTTCTGCAAGCGTTATGGCCGTACCACTCGGGCTATCTTTTTTGTGAATATGATGTGTTTCCTCCATGGATACCTCATAGTCGGTGACTCCGTTCATCAATTGGGCCAGCTTCTTATTGATCTCGAAAAAGATATTAACCCCTACGCTGAAGTTAGAAGCATAAAAGAAAGTCTGCCCTTTGTTTTCGCATTGATCTTGGATCTCGCTCATTTTATCGAGCCAACCAGTGGTACCGGACACAACGGGTTTGTTTCTTTTAAAGCACTCCACAAAATTATTATAAGCCGCCTCGGGCATGGTAAACTCAATGGCAACATCTGCAGCAGCAAACCCTTCCCCATCGAAAGTATCCTCGCTCTGCATATCTATTTTGGCTGTTATGGTATGTCCCCGCTCAAGGGCAATCTTTTCGATTTCCTTGCCCATTTTACCATAACCTATTAATGCAATGTTCATAAAGTAGATGTTTAGATAAAAGATTTTGAGATAAGAGACCAAACCTTCAAAATCGATTTATTATTTTAACGGAATGTAACAAAGATAAGAGACTAATTAACGCGGGGACACTTAGCCACCGGGTTTAACTAAATATTAACCTGCATTACCTTTACACATCAATGATTTAATATTAAATTGTATTTGGTTGGCAAATATAAAAAAGATAGTTAGCAAAGCGCAAATAATATCCTAAATTCACGGCTAAGGGCATCACAAATTAATTTCCATGGGCACCTCTCGGCATAAATCATGGCTAAAGCCATTATCATACTTTCAAAAAGCCCAAGCATAAATGCCAGGGTTATGGGATAGAGATGCTTAAAACGCCCATCAACACCAAAGATAATCCTTGTAATTCCCATCCCCTTGACACCGCCCTTTGGGGTGGTGAATACCAAACCGTGAACCAGGTTGTAGCCATAACCTTCTTGCTAGCTTTAAATCAGGGCTAAAGCCCGTCTTCACTTCTTATAATCTCCCAGGCATAAATGACGGGCTTATGGGGTATAGATATTTAAAACGCCCATCAACACCAAAGCTAACCCTAATATAATCCTTGTAATTCCCATCCCCTTGACACCGCCCTTTGGGGTGGTGAATACCAAACCGTGAACCAGGTTGTAGCCATAACCTTCTTGCTAGCTTTAAATCAGGGCTAAAGCCCGTCTTCACTTCTTATAATCTCCCTGGTATAAATGCCAGGGTTATAGGATAGAGATGCTTAAAACGCCCATCAACATCATAGGAAATCCTAATATAAACCTTGTAATTCCCATCCCCTTGACACCGCCCTTTAGGGTGCTGAATACCAAGCGTGAAATCAGGCTTTAGCCATGACATTTTTATCAAACCCCAAAGGCAATCACCCTTTAAAACTCTCAAAACCAAACTTCTCCTTAAACTCGTTATATTCTTCCTGCCAAGTTTTAATCTTATGATGTTCTTCCTGCCGCTTAATATATTCTCTAACCTTAGGAACTTGCGACTCACTAACAGATACTGCATAATATTCATCCGCCCATTCAAATTTCCCGGAGAACACCTTTTCTTTATTTATCCAGTACGACGACTCTCCTTTTATTAGCTGCATTGTCTTTGACAAGGCAATATCTGCATTAAGCATCAAGAGGCAATGAACATGATCTTTATGACCATTTATAAAATCAACACAAATCTTTTTATCTTTAGCATTTTCTCGTATATGTTCAAAGATTTGTCTTTTATTTTGGCTGGTAAGGAAGGCTTCTCTTCTTTTGGTACCCCAGACACAATGAAGCCATATTTTAACGTAAGACATATGTTGATGGATTAGATTGTATTTGTAATCCTAACTAATCTGTTTAAGTTATAAATAAATCTTAGGTTAATCAAATCTATAATTCAAAAATCCCTACATATATCATGGCTAAAGCCCACATCGGCAAGATACACTGCCCTAGCATAAATGCCGGGGTTAAATGATATTTATAACATCCTTCTGCGTCAAAGGTAATTCCCAATATAAATCTTGTAAACCCTATCCCTTAACACTGTCTTCAGGGTGATGAATACCAAACCGTGAACCAGGTTGTAGCCATGACATTCTTATCAAACTTTAAATCAGGGCTAAAGCCCGTGTTCACTCACTGTAATCTCCCTGGCATAAATGCCGGGCTTATGGGGTATAGATATTTAAAACGCCCATCAACACCATAGGAAATCCTAATATAATCCTTGTAATTCCCATCCCCATGACACCGCCCTTTGGGGTGGTGAATACCAAACCATGAACCAGGTTGTAGCCATGACCTTCTTGCTAGCTTTAAATCAGGGCTAAAGCCCGTCTTCACTTCTTACAATCTCCCTGGCATAAATGCCAGGCTTATGGGGTATAGATATTTAAAACGCCCATCAACATCAAAGCTAACCCTAATATAATCCTTGTAATTCCCATCCCCTTGACACCGCCCTTTAGGGTGGTGAATACCAAGCGTGAAATCAGGCTTTAGCCATGACATTCTTTTCAAACTTTAAATCAGGGCTAAAGCCCGTGTTCACTTACTGTAATCTCCCTGGCATAAATGCCAGGGTTATAGGATAGAGATGCTTAAAACGCCCATCAACATCATAGGAAATCCTAATATAATCCTTGTAATTCCCATCCCCTTGACACCGCCCTTTAGGGTGGTGAATACCAAGCTTAAAATCAGGCTTTAGCCATGACATTTTCACCTTGTGTTTAATGTAAAAAAAAGGGCAAAGAAGTATTTCACCTCTTTGCCCTTTTTTAATTCGTTATCCTATTGTACTAGTTCGCCATAGCTTTTTGTACAACTGCCTTAAAAGCATCTGGATGGTTAACAGCTAAGTCAGCAAGAACTTTTCTGTTAATCTCAATATTTTGCTTGGTCATTGCACCCATTAACTTAGAGTATGAAACTCCTTCGATACGAGCAGCAGCATTGATTCTCTGAATCCAAAGTGCTCTAAACTGACCTTTCTTTCTTTTTCTGTCGCGGTATGCGTAACCCAAACCTTTTTCGTAGGTATTCTTCGCTACCGTCCACACGTTCTTTCTGCGCCCAAAGTTACCTCTGGTTTCTTTTAAAATCCTTTTTCTTCTTGCTCTTGAAGCAACAGCATTTACTGATCTTGGCATTTTTACTTGTTTTTAGAATGATTAGCGCCCTGCTCCCAGGATCTTCCAGCTAACTTCATTCGGTTAATAATTTTAAAAATAAGGATGCTCCTTATTACTTCATGTTCAAACACAACTTGATGTTACTCTCGTCGGATGGATGAACTAAAGTTGCGTAAGTAAGATTTCTCTTCTGCTTTTTAGTCTTTTTGGTCAAAATGTGACTTTTAAAAGCATGCTTTCTTTTAATCTTACCGCTTCCAGTGATCGTAAAACGCTTTTTGGCACTGGATTTCGTCTTCATCTTTGGCATTGTACTATTATTAAAAAGTTTATATAATTGAGAAGCTTACTTCTTCACTTTTTTAGGCGAAAGGAAAATAATCATCCTTTTACCTTCAAGCTTAGGCAGCTGTTCAACCTTACCAAATTCCTCCAGATCCTGAGCAAATCTCAACAATAAGATTTCCCCTTTTTCCTTAAACAAAATAGAACGCCCTTTAAAAAACACGTAGGCCTTCACTTTTGCTCCTTCTGAAAGAAATTTTTCAGCGTGCTTTAATTTAAAGTTATAATCGTGGTCATCGGTATTAGGACCAAACCTAATTTCCTTCACTATCACTTTTACAGCTTTAGACTTAAGCTCTTTTTGCTTGCGTTTCTGTTGGTACAGAAACTTCTGATAATCAGTAATTCGACATACGGGAGGATCAGCCTTAGGAGAAATCTCCACCAAATCCAACTCTAACCTATCAGCCATTTTAATGGCTTCAGATGTAGAATAAACCCCCGGTTCATCAACGTTTTCACCAACTAGTCTAACTTTTGGAATTCTAATTTCGTTATTTACACGAAAATTTGGTGTATCCTTCTGCGGCGGACCGCTGTTCCTTCTTCTATTAAGTGCTATTTTAAGATCCTCCTTTAAATTAATTAATATTCATTTTATGCTTCAATCGCAGAAAGTTGTTCTTCAACCTCCTTATTGATAAATCCCGAAAACTCTTCGATAGTCATAGTGCCTTTGTCACCGTCACCCTGCTTACGCACCGAGACTGTATTTGTTTCAGCTTCTTTTTCGCCAACAATTAGCAGAAAAGGTATGCGTTTCAGTTCATTATCTCGAATTTTACGTCCGATTTTTTCGTTACGATCGTCTAAAACGCTGCGAATATCGGAATTATTCAGGACATTTGAAACTTTTTTTGCGTAATCGTTATATTTTTCACTGATTGGCAGAACAACCACTTGTTCAGGCGTTAACCACAGCGGGAACTTTCCGGCAGTGTGTTCAATCAATACGGCAACAAATCGCTCCATACTTCCGAACGGTGCTCGGTGTATCATGACAGGCCTATGCTTAACACCATCGCTTCCCATATACTCCAAATCAAAACGTTCGGGCAAGTTGTAATCTACCTGAATAGTCCCCAACTGCCATTTACGGCCGATTGCATCGCGAACCATAAAATCGAGCTTAGGACCGTAGAATGCAGCCTCACCATATTCCACAATGGTTTCCATGCCTCTTTCCTGGCACGCTTCCACAATGGCCGTTTCGGCTTTTTCCCAGTTTTCGTCGCTACCAATATATTTGCTCCTGTCTTCTCGGTCTCTTAAAGAAACTTGCGTAATAAAATCATTAAAATCAAGTGCCTTAAAAATGTAAAGAATAATATCGATTACTTTTTTAAACTCATCTTTCAATTGGTCCGGCGCACAGAAAATATGCGCATCGTCCTGGGTAAATCCACGTACCCGTGTCAATCCATGCAACTCGCCACTTTGCTCGTAACGGTATACCGTTCCAAACTCGGCCATGCGGATAGGTAAATCTTTATAGGAAACAGGTTTTACCTTATAAATCTCGCAATGGTGGGGACAGTTCATGGGTTTCAACAGGAACTCCTCGCCTTCTGCTGGTGTATTGATAGGCTGAAATGAATCCTTCCCGTATTTTGCGTAGTGACCAGAAGTCACATACAACTCTTTGTTTCCGATATGTGGGGTAATTACCTGTTGGTAACCATATTGCAGCTGCACTTTCTTCAAAAAGTTCTCTAAACGCTCGCGCAGCTTAGCGCCCTTCGGCAACCACAATGGCAATCCTTGTCCTACTCGCTGAGAAAACGCAAACAACTCCAGTTCCTTACCTATCTTTCGGTGATCGCGCTTTTGCGCTTCCTCCAACCTCACCATATATTCATCCAACATTTTTTGCTTTGGAAAAGTAATGGCATAGACCCTTGTTAACTGCTTGCGTGTTTCGTCACCTCGCCAATACGCCCCGGCAATGCTTAATATCTTAACTGCTTTTATCACCTCTGTGGATGGCAGGTGTGGTCCGCGACAAAGATCCGTAAAATTACCTTGCTGATAAAAAGTGATTGTACCATCTTCCAGCTCGTCGATCAACTCCAACTTGTACTCATCCTTCTTCTCGGTAAAATACTTCAAAGCATCGGCTTTACTAACCTCCGTTCTTGCATACCGGTTCTTTTGGCGGGCCAACTCTTTCATCTTGGCCTCAATCTTTGGCATATCACCATCACGCAATACTACGTCATCTCCAGGATCTACGTCATAATAAAACCCGTTTTCGATGGAAGGACCGATACCAAATTTCATTCCCGGATACAAAGCTTCCAATGCTTCAGCCATCAAGTGAGCCGACGAGTGCCAGAAAGCGTGCTTACCTTCTTCATCTTCCCACTTAAACAGTTTGATGGAAGCATCATTATCAATAGGACGTGTAAGATCCCACGTTTCACCGTTTACTGCAATCGATAAAACTTCTTTTGCCAAACGAGGACTAATACTCTTGGCAATTTCCAAGCCGGTAACCCCTGCTTCGTACTCTCTTACACTATTATCCGGTAAGGTTATTTTAACCATGTTTACTTAAATTATTTGTTGAACCTGGATTATACGGACACCCAAATTTCAACATACGTTTATAATTTATATTAAAAAGAGCGACAAAGATAAATAATATTTGCCGCGAATAATAAGAGATTCTATTTTTTAATGGTCAGGTAATGCCTGAATCGTTCTTAGGAAACGCCGAGAAGGTTTACTTTATGCTACATTTGGTATTAATGGATGGTGAAATGGGCATCGTTTATGATTTGTTTTTCCGATGGGTTTGACACCAGCAATCCCAATGCATTCCTGTAGGTGTTCAAAATATTTTCCGCACTTTTTTTAAATATGGTTAACTTCAACATCACATGCCTTCCGTCGGATGTTTCAACACAAATCTTATAATTCTTTGTTCCCCGGTATTTCTCCTTCATCAGTACCATCGTTTTTAATTGGTCCCTTTTTATGACCGTTGTTTCCTTCTTATAAAAACCATAATGCGTCAGCGTCAGCTGATGCCTATCTATCTGTATCACGCTCACCATGTTAGACTGAATTGACCTGAAAATCGTTCCAAATATTACCCCAAAAATCGTTACGATAAAGAATTCAGGAATTATGAGCCCGGCATTTGCATAATTTGCCACAAATAAAATAACAGGCACATATATTATCAATGAAGATACCATAGCAAACACAAAGGTACTTAACAAATTATTGGGAATACAAACTAACGGGACCTTTGTACCTATCCTTCTAAAAGGATGGAATACAACAATTAAATCCAGAAACGTACCTAGGTGATACTTGAACCAACGTAAAGATATTAATTTGTTCATTTATCAATTATTGTCTTAACATTCATCAACGTGTCATTCTTTTTTATAGCCTCGTTAACGAAAAAAAACCGAGACAAAGACTATATAAGCATTGGGGAAATCTATATACGTAAGGTTTGCGCTTCGGTTATATTCTGGTACAGGTTTATGGGTGCTTCACCTTTATTTAATCCTATCATAATCATATAACTTAGAATTAAGTTCAGATATTGAACCTATTACGTAGGTTTGATGTTATTTAAGTAACAGACATTCTACCTCCACAAATTACAATACCAGTACCGGGCACCCACATTGTCAACACCAACCACCCCTTAATTGTAGGTAACAACTTAAATGACATTGCCATGTATTTAGCAACCCCTATCGAATCGGACTATTTAACGGGTAACATCCACGGTGAAACCGTCATCAATCCCGCAGAAACCTTATCCTACAATGTATTATTGACATTCCACAAGACCATTAAGCTTCTCAGTATCGATTGGAGCATTCCGGATATTCTACTTTCGGAATTGAACAAGAAGATGGTCAATGAGAAATTTGAAGATGGATTGGATTACGAATTTGACATTCAACTTAGAAGCTCCGAACATGAAGGCTATGGTTATGTTGAAATCACATTGGAACTAGAGACTTTAGCAGGTGAAATATTTTATGAAAAGGCTCAAATTCCCATATCGGTATTCAAAAAGGTATTGGCCGATGTGTCCGAAATGAGCGAGCATTTGCAAAAGCGATATCTATGGTGGGCCAATGACAACCTTCATCATGCACATATTTTATTGGCTGACGGATTAAGATGTATGGAAGATTTTATGCATATCGAGTTTCCACCGGAGCTAAAAGAAACACTTTCGGCAGACCTGGAATTTAACGCCATGGGGCATCCTGTAAGTTATGCTGATTACATAGATATTATACTTAAGAAAAAGGAATTGTATGCGATCAAAGACGTAGTTTTTTATCCTGATGATTACTGTAACGAGAGTGATGACAAGTTTGACATGTCGGCAGCGCAGGAAACGGAACATTTAATTTAACGGGAGGCATGAACGATGGCAAAATGGGCAGCAGATTTCGCATTAGCAGTGGAAGTTCAACAAAACGTAATCAATCTGGTATTGGACAAATTTATTCAGGCACTAAAAGCGATATTAAAATATACAGCCAAATTAGGAAGGATAGGTTCTATTGAAGCCGAAGTAATCGATTTAAGTATTTTAGATTTAAATGATCCTCCCCCACTGGGAGCCGTGCTAACCGATATTCAGGCTGAGGGTACTTTCAAGTTAAAACTTTTTGGATTAAGAATAGTTAACACCAATATTGTTTTTAAGATTGAGCAAGTAGAGGTAAACCTATCGAGAACAGCCGCCGGGCTTCCCAAAGGAATTGTCATCAACATCACACCGGGAATGAAGGTATCGCTTACATTTCCTAATTCGCGATTTATTGTAAAATGGTTATTGAATAGTATTGTGGGCCCACTTATTTCGTTTGGTGTATGGCTGGCTTTTAGAATCATCAGAAAAGTTGAAATACCGGTTTGGGAACTGGTTGATATTTTTGGTGCCCTTGGTTTGCGGTTTACACCGGATTCTCCGTTACTGACAGCGCAAAAAGCACCTCCTCCAACATCTTTACTGCTTGCCTCCGATTTTAACCTAACAGATCCGTTGCGCGGTAAAGGCCCCAACCTGAAACATTTTATCCCTGCCAGCACCAACCTTGGTGCCGTGGTACATGAGCGGGTTCTGAGTGCCGCGGTTCAGCTGGCATTTGCCAAGGGCTGGGTTCCCTCCCGATTTAGAGTGGGCAAGTACAAGATTTATATCAATTCGGTAAATATAGAGTTCAAACAGGACAAAGTTGTTGCTACGGGGATGCTCAAGGCGAAAAGAGGAAAATGCTGGTGTAAGGTGAAGGCCAAAATTACTTTTTCGGCTGCCGTAATGCCCAAAGCGGTAAACACCCAGACTTCCAATCCAATGGTCGATTTTAAATACGATGCCAATGTGAACACGCAAGTATCCATGCAGGGAATGCTAGTGGTGTTAGGTGTTGTTATGTTTGCTCCGGTGTTTATGTCACTGACCGTAAGCATGTCGTTCCTGATCAACCTGGTTTTGAATCAGTTTTTGCCGTTTTCAACCAGCTGGAGCCAAAGTGGGGCAAACCTGACCATACAGGCCAACTCGCTTAACTTTAGCGGATTTGTTCCATTCAATATGAATTTCCCTTTGCTGTTGAACGGAAATGGAAATTATGATTTAAGCCGATTCCAGCAGTTTCAGTTGCCAAACAACGGTCCCAACATACGGGTTAAGTTTACACCCGAAAGCATATCCATTCAGGAAGATGAGTTAAGGGTGGCCATTGAGTTGAAGTAATACTCAGCTATCCTAGTGTTTTATCTTCTTCCTTAAACCCGCAATACCCATTAGAAATCCTGTTACGCAATTAAACTACTCCAAAACAAGGCGGATCAACATCTTGCTCAATTTATTCTTTTGTCAATTCCTTTATCATCCCGTTAAAAACAAAATAATGAAACGGCGAAACCAGGTACCAATAAATCCGTCCCCATAAGCCCTTGGGGCGAAATGTGGCAGTCTGAACGAGATTGTCATTCTCTATTTTAAACTCCAGCCAGGCCTCTCCCGGCAGTTTCATCTCTGCCAGCAACAAAAGCCTGCCCTCCTGCTTGTTGGCATACAGGACGCGCCAAAAATCCAAAGCTTCACCTGGATTTATTTGGGTAAGGTGGGTACGCCCCCTGCGCAAACCAACCCCACCGGTCAAGCTGTCCACAAATCCCCTGATTCGCCAAAGCCAGTTGGCATAATACCATCCTGCAGAACCTCCGATATGCCAGATCCGATCCACACATTTCTCCAGGTTGTTTATTTTTTTTCTTTTAATATCCATGAAGCAGCCAAAACTTGGGACTTGTATAAATTCAGAAATCCTAAAGTTCATCCGTCCACTTACCATGGAGTCTTTCCAACTCGATACGATTTCGTTTTGTGCTATTTTATTGAAGGCTTTTTGTAATGCCTCCTCATACGTAATTGGTTTTATACCTACAATATCATTTATCTCCAAACTTTTTGCCACCACCTCAACTTTCATACTATCTACCAATGAAGTAGCTAACATATAGGAGGTGGATGTCACAAAATACAACCAATACGACGACAATCTCGGTGTCATTACCGGAAGCGTATAAATACGTCTTTTTAACCCGCGCACTTTGGCAAACCTCAATAACATTTCTTTATACGTAAGAATTTCAGTTCCTCCAATATCATATGTTTTATGAAAGGTATGGGGATTATTCAATACACCTATCAACAGCTTTATGACATCTGAAATACCTATAGGCTGACATCTGGTTCGCAACCACTTTGGAGTTACCATGATGGGCAATTTCTCAACCAGATCCCTTATTATCTCAAAGGAAGCACTGCCGGAACCTATGATAATTCCGGCTCGGAGAGTGGTTAAACCAAACTGCCCTTTCTTTAATTCTTCTTCAACATTTTTTCTGGAACTCAGATGTTTGGAAAGCTCATTATCATTGACGATACCGCTTAAATAAATGACCTGGGTTACATGGGTATTATTCATCCTTTCCCTGAAATGAACTGCCGATACCGTTTCTAAATTCTCATAATCCCTGGTACCCGACATTGAATGAACCAGATAATAGGCGCAGTCGATATCGTTGGGAATAACTTTCAGCGTTTCCTGCTTTAACAGGTCCACCTCAATTACCTGGATATTCTTTGCCAAAGACGGTTCCGGGTAGAAACGTTTCGTGTCGCGCACACAACACACAACCTGATGGCCTGCTTTAACCAAAACCGGCAATAATCTTTTACCGATGTAACCCGTTGCGCCTGTCAGCAATATCTTCATAACAAGAGAAATATTAAATACTTAATACTAACAGGCGCATAATAGATCTGTTCAAAGGTTAAAGCATATATAAAAGCCATCGAGTAGCTTCATAATTCTCCATTGCCTTTGCTAAATCAGGCCCATACATGTTTTGATAGCATCCCCAATAGATAAAACATGGTTGCAAAAACTATTTCTGTGGCACTTTCATTAACAAAGAAACATCATAGCCCCTTTTTTTTATTTTATCCAACAGCTCATTATATAACGATGCTTCCATTTTTGGACTCCTACTCAAAATCCATAGGTATTCGTCAGTATTGCTTCCAACCACTGCCCACTGATAATCTTTATCCAACTCCATCACGAAATAATCCGCATAAAAGCATGCAAAAAACGACACCTTTAACTCGGCAGGTGCTTTTTTAGGTCTGGGAATTTTAGCTTTGCCTTTTGCCTGCTTAAACTTGCCCGATAAGCTTTTCTTATAACCACTATTGAGCACTCTTAACTTACGTTTTCCTTTCTTGGTGTAATTAGCGGATACGCCAACCAGTTTTCGTTCGAATGGATGATCATATCTGGCTATCTCGTACCAGGTACCTAAATATTTTTCTACTTCAAACTCTTTAACAGCAGAGTTGTCGATTGTTGATTTACCAACACCACAACTTGTCATTAATGCCACACTCACTAATACGCAGATCGCAGCAATGCAATAATTTAAACTTTTTCTCATTTGTAATACCTCCTATTTTTAGTGTTGTTTGTTGATTACATGAAGAATCTGAATTCTTGATTCATTTGTATGAATATACCACAAAATAAGAATGAACGCAATAGAAAATTTAAACAAAAGGTTAATTAACCCAACCAAATGCTGACCAACCAAAGCTACAAGAATATCAGGCTTAAAAAAAAGACAAAACCCATATCTAATTGACTTTGCCGGCAATAAATGGTATATTCATTGGTCATTCACTGATGAAAAGTTTATGAACGCTCCGGACTCCTTTCTTGAATTAGTATTTTGGCTGACTGGCGGTTTAGCCCTTTTTCTTTATGGTATCGACATAATGGGCAAAGCCTTGCGCAAAGCTGCAGGACTGACCTTGCGCCGGGCCTGCAGTTATGTAACAAAAAACCGTTTGAGAGGTGTTGCCACCGGGACTGTGATTACAGGTTTAATCCAAAGCTCGAGTGCCTCTACAGTCATTGTCGTTGGATTAATATCTGCCGGACTGCTCACATTCAAACAGTCGATCAGCCTGATCCTTGGGGCAAACCTGGGCACTACCATCACACCACAAATTACCGCACTAAAAATAGATCAGTATGCCATCCCCATGCTGGGCATCGGTTTCATCCTCACTTTTATCACGCGTAAACGTCTGTTGCGCAAACTTGGTTATGCCATTATGGGCTTTGGTATGCTATTTCTGGGACTGATACTGATGAAGTTCTCTTTCAGCGAATATACAAGCGACATTCACGCATGGATGGAAAGCTTCAGCAAAGGGGGTGTCTGGGGCTACCTGGGGGCGTTCCTGGCTGCTACAGCTGCAACAGCTCTCCTGCAAAGCAGCTCAGCCATGGTGGTAATGATACAGTTGTTGTTTGTTCAGGGAGCATTACCCGGGTTCCATATAGTCATCCCTCTCATCCTGGGCGCCGAGGTTGGAACGTGCATCACAGCGCTGCTGGCTTCCATGCAAGGCTCACTTTCAGCTAAACGTGCGGCCGTGTCGCACCTTGCTTTTAATCTTATCGGCGCCATAGTCGCCACCGCCCTTTTTGCTTTTTACCTGTGGCTTATCCCAAAAACCACTGGTGATCCGGCCCGCCAGGTTGCCAATGCGCACCTCTTTATCCGCCTTATCAACGTTGCCATATTTATACCCGTAACGGGCTTATTTGCTCGCCTGGTCGTAAAAATGGTGCCCGGAGAAGAGAAATATTCGGCCTCTCCGGAATTCCTGGACACCACCGATCTTAAATCCCCCCAAAAAGCGCTGGCCAATGTAAAGAAGGAAGTATGCAGACTGGCAAAAATTAGTATGAGTGCGCTAACTGATTCCGTTAAGGGTTTTCTTCATCGCGATCAGGCCATATTGGATTCTGTGATAACACGTGAGGAAACAGTCGACGAACTTTGCAAGGCCATCACCCATTACACTATGCAACTCAGCCGAAGACAACTCCCCCGGCAAATGCAAAACCAACCACTGCTTTGGTTGCATATCATGAGCGACATTGAACGCATCTCAGATCATGCCGAAAACATTGCCCAGCTCAAAGATGCCTTCCCCGAAAATGAGGCCACCCTCAATAAAAAAAGCATTCAGGAATTAGAAAAACTGCTCAAATTGATTCAACGTACCGGAAACCGGACCATTGCGGTGATGGAAGACTCCACAAAAGCCAATGTGGTCAAATTAATCAAAAGAAAAGAGGAGATCAACCAACTTGTGGATACCCACCTAGAAAAACACGAAAAGCGGGTTACCAGAGGAGATACGACACCTATTGGCGGTATCCTGTACGCCGAACTGATCACCAATCTGCGTCGTGCCTCCAACCACATGCGCAATGTCAGCATAAGCGTTAGCAGTGGCGGCCCCGAATTGACCCGAATAAAGCGCAAGCTGCGTGAAAAGGAATAAAGTAAAATGGCAAAAAATAACCTGCCTGAGAAGCACAACGAGTCCAACTTTGTGGCTTATTCTGAACGGGTAAAACAAACCCTAATGCCAATAAAAAAACTAAGAAAGTAATGCGATTCAAAGGAAAAAAGCAATCCGTCAACAAGGCAGAAAATGACCGTCTGACCGCGGTTGTCAAGCATTAAACCCGGAATGTGTATGTATTAGCGTTACGTAATGAGCATTTAAAGTATTATAAAACAAGGCATTACTAAAACAAGGCAAAGCACCGCTCTGGTGAGTTAAGGCAACTCAGCCAAACGCCTTGTTTTTAAGTAGTTGATTTGCACAACAGGATTTCTTATGCATATGACGGGTCAAATACCCCTGTTACATTAGACTGAAGCCCAATATAAATTAAAACCCAATTGAGCGCTGTTTTGAGGAAGGTTCTTCGACAAAAAGAGCGGTAGCAGGCAAAAGGTGCCTTCCGACGCTTTTTTACTGCTCAAATGAGCTTTAAATTCCTATAATGTTTTTTTAGTTTTGATTTAGTTTCCGCAATCATTTTTGCCACCTATCTAATCTTGTGACTTGCGGATGAAATAATTCAAATTTGCCTAAATAGTGCCTGCTCAAATTTTTCAAGGGTAAGTTATTCCTTTTGTACTTTTTTTGCTAAGCCAACCTTTCCTTGTATCTTCGCCCAAAATAAAATCAGGATGAAGCATAAAGCAGGATTTGTAAATATTGTGGGAAATCCCAATGTGGGTAAGTCAACTTTAACCAATAAGTTGGTGGGCGAACGTTTGTCAATTATCACATCAAAGGCCCAAACCACTCGCCATCGTATTTTGGGGATTGTGAACGAGGAGAATTATCAGATTGTTTTTTCGGATACCCCCGGTGTCCTAAAGCCCAACTACAAACTGCAGGAATCCATGCTCCGTTTTTCAAAGACTGCCTTGCAGGATGCCGATGTCATCATCTACATGACCGATGTAATTGAGAAGATGGACAAGAACAGCGACTTTCTGAACAGTGTTAAAAAAACGGATTCACCAGTTATTTTGGTGATCAATAAAATTGACGAGTCCAACCCGGAGCAATTGGATGAATTGGTTTCCAAATGGAAAGAAGAGTTGCCGAAAGCGGAGATTTATCCCATGTCGGCTTTGCGTGGTTTTAATACAGACAACCTGATGAAACGTATTAAGGAATTGTTGCCGGAGTGCGATCCGTATTATGACAAAGATGCATTGACTGATAAGCCTACCCGCTTTTTTGTTTCCGAAATAATCCGCGAAAAAATATTGTTGTATTACCAAAAAGAAATTCCTTATTCGGTTGAGATAGAGGTGGAGGAATTTAAGGAAAATCCCAAACGAATCGATATTAGAGCCATCATACACGTTGCCCGCGACTCCCAAAAAGGAATCATCATTGGTCACCAGGGGAGTGCATTAAAGAAAACAGGTACCGAGGCGCGCAAAGACATTGAAAAGTTTCTCGACAAAAAAGTCTTTCTCCAGCTCTACGTTAAAGTCAACAAAGACTGGCGCGACAAAGATAAGTCGCTGCGCAACTTCGGATACGACCAGAAGTAGGTCATTGGCAATGACAGGCGACTTACTTTAACCGCTAATTGTACCAATGAAGCGAATTTTGTTTACCAACAGGAAACTGGAAACAGCAAAGCTGTTTTGAGTTTGTTATTTAAGTTACAATCCAGTTTTACAATACGAACGATTTATGAACTTGACAGGTTTACCTACCCATCCCTTGTCATTTCAATCTGTTTAATCTGAAAAATCTGTGGACACAAAAATAACACAGTGTTTCTTAGTAATGTATGTGCCTTAATGGCAAAATAATAACTATCTTTGCACGCTTTTTAGATTTCGAATATCACAAAACCAGAGTAGGATGGGAAATATTGCAGCCATTGTAGGACGACCAAACGTAGGTAAATCAACGCTTTTCAACAGGCTTACAGAAACACGCCAAGCCATTGTTAACGAAGAAAGCGGCGTTACGCGCGACCGTATTTACGGCAAAAGCATATGGAACGGGCTGGAGTTTTCAGTCGTGGATACAGGAGGTTACGCCGTGGGTTCCGATGATATATTTGAGGAGGAGATCAGGAAACAGGTGATCATCGCCATTGAGGAAGCTGACGTGATATTGTTTATGCTGGACGTTACCACCGGCATCACCGATTACGACGAAATGGTATCCGACATTCTTCGGCGTAGCGACAAGAAGGTGTTGATGGTAGTCAATAAGGTGGACAACCCCGAGCGTTTGGCCGAAGCCAGTTACTTTTATGCACTTGGTTTGGAAGAAATGTTTCCGGTGTCGTCAATTAACGGTTCTGGAACCGGTGAATTACTGGACAGGCTTGTTGAAATATTCCCCAGTTCGGAGAGTATTGAACAATTGGATATCCCCCGTTTTGCTATCGTAGGTAGACCCAACGCCGGAAAGTCGTCTATCGTCAATGCTTTTGTTGGCGAAGACAGAAATATCGTAACACCCATTTCCGGAACAACAAGGGATTCAATTTATACCCGTTACAATAAATTCGGCCATGATTTTTATTTGGTGGACACCGCAGGGGTACGCAAAAAAAACAAAGTGCACGAGGATCTCGAGTTTTATAGCGTGATGCGCGCCATCAGAGCCATCGAAAATTCAGATGTCTGTCTGTTGATGATTGACGCCACAAGAGGCGTTGAAAGTCAGGATCAGAAGATTTTTCAGCTGATACAGAAAAACAAAAAAGGAATTGTGGTATTGATCAACAAATGGGACTTGGTTGAAAAAGATACCATGACCACGAAAAAATATGAGCAAGAAGTCAGAAGTAAATTTGCCCCTTTCGTGGATTTTCCGATAGTCTTCACTTCGGTAATAACCAAGCAGCGCATACATAAGGCATTAGAAATGGCGGTAACAGTTTACGAGAACAAAAC
Source organism: Saccharicrinis sp. 156 (assembly GCF_050589685.1). Classification (NCBI taxonomy): domain Bacteria; kingdom Pseudomonadati; phylum Bacteroidota; class Bacteroidia; order Marinilabiliales; family Marinilabiliaceae; genus Saccharicrinis; species Saccharicrinis sp. 156. The sequence continues at coordinate 71,272 of NZ_JBNGOS010000030.1, read as the reverse complement.
CCGCAAAATCCCAACTTCAAAACTTAACGAGGCCATGCAACAAGTGGTAATGGACAACCCTCCGCCATCAACCAAAGGCAAGTACATTAAAATCAAGTACATCATGCAGTTGCCAACCAACACCCCTTCGTTTGCGTTTTTCTGCAACCTTCCGCAATATGTTCGCGATCCGTACAAGCGTTTCCTGGAAAACAGAATTCGCGATATGTGGGATTTTTCAGGTGTCCCTGTTCAGATTTTTATGCGTAAAAAATAATTACCCACAAAATTTTTAAGATGAGGAGTTGACCCATGGTTTACTCCTTTTTTTCACGACATCATCTTTAGTGAAATAAACTTGCACAATCTGTTTATAATAAAATATTTATTTATTACCTTTATATAGGAGGCTTTACCTTTTTAAGATATAAATATCTTAAAAGTTTTTAATATCTTTATCCGCATGGCTGAGCAAATTATATATAATGTATAATACAGATAAACCAGAAGGAAGGAAACTTTCGCATTACGGCCATTATAACTCGCATTGGTTATCCGGTGTTTATTAATTTTTAATCAGATGAACCCATGCTTGGTGAGAAACATAGCTTAACGCAAGCTAATTAAAACACATAGGAGCATTATAAAAAGAAAAACTCTGCGTCTCTTCCACTTCCATGGAACGACCTATCCAGTAAAACTGCAGGAGGCTGTATTCGCAGTCGATTATCTCTTATCTATTAGTCTCTTATCTTATTCTTTTACACATGAAAAATCAGGAGAACAAAAATGACAACTCATTACCAGCTTGGATTGAGATCATTAAAAAGTACAACAAACCTAAATTATCCAAAAGTGTTTGGCAATTAATCACTTCCATAGTTCCCTACATCGCACTGTGGGTCCTCATGGTTTATAGTTTAAGTGTTTCGTATTGGCTAACCTTATTCTTATCTATATTCGCTTCCGGTTTCTTAATTCGCACATTCATCGTCTTCCACGACTGTGTTCATGGCTCTTTCTTTCGAAAGAGAAAGCACAATGAAATAGCTGGTGTAATACTAGGGATATTTACCTTTACTCCTTTTCACAGGTGGCGTAACGATCACCTGATCCACCATAACACCGTAGGAAATCTCGACAAAAGAGGCATTGGCGATGTTATGACCCTAACCGTTGACGAATATCTGAACCGATCTAAATGGGGCAGATTCACGTATAGGATATACCGACACCCGATTTTTTTATTTGGCATTGCCCCCATGTTGCATTTCGTACTTGGCTTTAGGATAACACTGAAAAGACTTACCAAAAACATAAACCGGAATATTCATTTTACCAATATTGCCGTAGTGGCAATGGTCATCGGCATGATTTGGTTATTGGGATGGAAAACATATTTGCTCATTCAGCTCCCCGTGCTATTTATCACTACCAGCCATGGCCTCTGGTTATTTTATGTGCAACATCAGTTCGAGGATGTGATTTGGACCGACAAAGAAAAATGGGATTACAAAACCATGGCCCTGGAAGGTTCTTCGTACTTTAAACTACCTTTGCTTTTGCAGTGGTTTACGGGTAACATTGGATTTCATCACATCCACCACCTATCCCCAATTATTCCTTGCTATAACCTACCTAAATGCCACAAAGAGAACGAAATATTTAAGAAGATCAAACCAATTACTTTCTTTTCGGCATTAAAAACGCTGAACCTTCGCCTGTGGGATGAGAAAAGGCAAAAACTGATTAATTTCAGAGAGCTTAGGATAATAAGAAAGGCGGCATACAATTAGCCGCGCCCTTTATTTGGAAAGGGTTTAAATAAGCATTAGATTTGTTCACAAATTTTATGCTATGCTTATAACTGCGGAAATGAAAATGGCTGATTTAATCCATTTGGATTTTCAGCTACTGGCTTTTATACAAAGAATCGGTATCCCGCTGGGTTTTCGGGAGAAGACCATTCACGAAGTGTGCGCCGAGCATGAGGTGGACGTGGACTTCTTTATACAATTAGCCAATGCTTTTCACGATACCGATTATTTTCCCAAAGAAAAGCTTCTTCAATTCAAACCGGAATGGTTGGTTCATTACCTGCGCAGAACCCACCAAAACTATCTGGAACAAAAAATACCTGAGATACAAGCTAAGATTATTAAGCTGGAGGAAGATTTAAAAGACACTTCCCAAAGCTACGAGCTGGTTAAAAATTTTTTTACAGAGTACATTCGCGAGTTCAGCACACATATCGAGCTGGAAGAGAAAACGGTTTTTCCATTTGTTCTTGAGCTGGCCAAGTGCGTAGAGCAAAAAAATTTAACCGAAGTGTACAAAGCGCATTTTACGGGATACAGCATCGATAAATATCTTGAGGACCACAACGATATTGAAGAAAAGCTTTTTGATTTAAAAAACATCCTCATCAAATACCTCCCTCCCCCAACTGACAATTGTAAATACAATGCCTTACTCTTCGATATTTTTCGTTTGGAGCAAGATTTAAGGGATCATTCTAAACTAGAGGAAAAGATATTGATACCCAGGGTGAGAAACATGGAGCAGGAATTGAAAAACATTAACGAATAGGACATGGTTAGAATACTTGTTGCAGAACCGTCCTACCTGGTCAGAAAAGGACTTTCCACAATTCTTCACGAATTGAAAGCGGTTACCAAAATAGAGGAGACACAGAGCATGGATGATTTGAAGGAAGCCCTGCAATCTGCCGTACCCCATATTTTACTCATAAACACTACCATCAGCAGTTTGCCTGGTGCGGATGTGTTGATAAAAAAATGCGCACCCGATGCCCGTGTTATATCTATTTTCAACTCCCCCCTTCCTGATGACGGCAACGAACTTACCTTATCAGTGTTTGATTCAAAACCGATATTGTTGAATAAGCTGCGGAATCAGGTTAAAGGGGTTCAACATAACGTTACACAACAAGAAAACTCGGAGGAACTGAGCGAGCGCGAAAAAGATGTACTTCAAAAGGTGGCACTTGGCAAAACAAACAAAGAAGTGGCCAGCGAGCTATTCATCAGCACACATACGGTTATCTCGCACCGCAAAAACATCACGCGTAAATTGGGCATTAAAACCGTATCGGGTTTAACTGTGTATGCCATTTTAAATCAACTGATAAAACTGGACGATATCTCGTAGTAGTCCAATGGTCATGGGTTATTGGTATCCTGAACATAAAACAACTGACAACAGACCAATGAAGCGCTAACTAACAGACTATTTACCAATTCACTCATACGCCGGAAACTGCACATAAAAAGAACTCCCTTCGTCAACCCTTGTTTCGAACCAGATTTTTCCCTTGGAGTTTTTTACAATGTTTTTTACGATGGCCAACCCAAGTCCCATGCCCGATGATTTGGTGGTAAAATTCGGAGCGAAGAGCTTTTCTTGCGCCTCTTCCGGAATACCCTTTCCATTATCTTTTATCTCGATAGTGATGGTTTCATCCTGCTGCGTCAGATTAACGTTGACCAGTCCTTCTCTTTTCGATGGAATAGATTGAATCGCATTTTGCAAAAGATTGTTGAAAACACTTATCATTTGTTCGCCGTCGGCATAAATATAATATTCGCTGATTCCATTTTTATCTACCAACACGTCTACCTCCTTCGATTTGTCGAACAGCGTAACACATTGCATCAACACCTCCACCACATCCACTCGTTTTCGTTTGGCGATTGGCATTTTTGCAAAGTTAGAAAATTCAGATGCTATGGAAGAGAGTTTATCGATCTGGTCGATTAAGGTAGATGAAACACGTTTCAGTTTCTCGTCAAAATCCACATCGTCATTTTTTCTGGCCATCTCCAGGTACTGAATACTCAGTTTCATGGGCGTCAAAGGGTTTTTAATTTCATGCGCAATCTGGCGGGCCATTTCTCGCCAGGCCGATTCCCGTTCCGATTTGGCCATTTTTTCGGCACTTTCGGCCATTTCGTCCACCATGCGGTTGTATTGCGTTACCAGTTGCCCTATCTCATCATTACCTTTGTATTCAATCTTTTCGTTTCTTCCTCCCAGTTTCAACTGGCTCAACTTACTTTGCACAACCAACAAAGGGTGTGTAATCCTGCGGGAAACCACCACTGTTAAGGCAATAACTGCGATTAAGAAAATCAGGTAGAAATTAACGATGGCCATTACCAACGACGATACCTCCTCGCGCAACTCGCTGGTCCCCACAAAATACGGCATATTTAAATAGGCCAGCAACTTGTTGTTCACATTATAAAGCGGAACATAAGCCGACAAATAATCCAACTGCCCAATCGATTCCCTGTGAATATATTCCAACTCGCCGTTTTTACTCAGCTCTATAAAGCCGCGACTATTCATCAGATGCCCGGACAAACCTCTGTCAAAAAGTTCGGGCCGCGAGGTGGCCATTAACCTTCCTTCCCTGTTATACATATTAATATCGGTATAAAAAACGCTGGAAAATTTTTTCAGCAAGCTCGTTAGGTATTCTTCCATTTCCGGTATTAACTCATCTTCGGAACCTATTTTATGCTCCAACTCCATCAATACCGATTTGGTTTTTTCAGACAACATCTGGTTATTCTTAATCTCAAATCGCCTGATAGTTTGCCACACTGATCCTCCGGCCACCACTATTAACAGCGCCAGCATAAGGCCGATAAATGCCATTTGAATCCTTTCCTGAACCGAGAAAATATAAATAAACCTTTCTCGCCGTGCCCGGGTAGTAACAATTAATAAGGCCCCAAAAATAAAGAAAGAGATAAAAAAGATGGAAAACGCCACCAGAATCATGTTTATCCCCACTTTGGGCAAGGAGAGCACTACACATACGTTCTCCGACGGATGAAAGGTCATATGCGAATAGTCCTCATAATAATACACCCCAAAATCTTCTTGCACATTGGTAATTCGCTCCAGGTGGATTGGATAAGCAAACTCCCCGGTCTGCTTAACCAGAAGTCCGTCAACATATTTCCCGTAGGAATAGTTGACCAACGGCTCCCTCAACTTCGATTCACGCTCGGAGAGTAAAAGCTCGGGATAGCCGGGCCCTTCGTAGAACGGCTTCGAAACCAATTCCACAAACATACTTGTTTCGGTTTCCGGATCGCCTTTGTTCACTCTAAAAACACCAAAATATGTAATCAGGCCGGCACCATTCTTCAAAAAATAAAAATGCCGGCTTCCCATTACCCTGGTACCTTTTTCTTCCAACATGTTTTCAAAGTACTCGTAACAATTGTAAGTACCCTCGTCGTTGCTCAGTTGCAAGTCGCCCCCGGGCCAACATGGGATCACTTGAAGCTCATATCTTTTTAAATATCTCAGCAGATAGTTTTTTTCGATATACTTCTCCAGTTTTTCAACGTTCACAGTTTCCTTTATAAGTTCTGAAAGAATAATCGAATCACGCTGGATTAAATCTTCCACCTCCTTTAATAAAAGTTCCGTTAAAGGATCCTCTTCCTGCAGCATTTTAAACGACAGGTTCTCGACCAACAACTTTCTTTCTTGGCGCTCGTTGTGGATATTATGGTAGTAAAAAGCATAAACCGCATAAAAAGCAAACACAAACACAAACCAGATAAACGTGTTATAGGCATGATAACTTTTACGCCGGGTAACCCATACCAACATAAAGGCTACAACCATAAACGCAATCACCGACAAAAGATACATGGTTTCAAAGCTGAACAGTGCTACAAACAGCATGGTTGACACCATAATCCACGAAAGAGTTTTTTTGCTTAACTGGGGAAGAAAAACCTTAATTATTTTTTCCATCACCAGTACCACCGCCAGCCATAGCAAACTAATCACAAACAACCTTGCCGCATCCAGCGCTCCAATATCGGTTATCTTAAACAAAATTGGTGCGGAGGCAGAATGAGAAACCAGTTGGGTTACAATGTTATTTTGAATATGCCAGAAAAGAAAGCTAAGCACTACAGATATGGCTACCAGAATATACTTCTTTAATCGTGATGCCGGAAGTTTTTCAATTAATTCCGGAGGACTAACATATTTATAAAAAATAAATGACTCGCAAAATACAAGCAAAGCAAAAACCAGCATACTTCCCATGTTTGGAAAAAGGTCGGAAGCACCGAAGTATAGCGGTGAGAACAATGTGGTTTCGTACACAATTCCAGGAAAAAATAATTTGATATGCAGAAAGTAAAACACACTGCTTACCAAAACGCTTATCAAAAACACAACGTTATTTTTAATCCCACTATCCTGTTTCTTTATCGAAAGCACTACAACTTGAACATACAACAGAAGTGAAATAAACACAAACAAAACAGCCCAGTTAGCATATATGGGGTTAGATGCTTCACACTCCTGCGCCGTAAACAGGTAATTTCCTTCAATATCTTTTATCTGAACACCCCGTGCATTTTTGTCAATTGCTACCTGATGACAGAGAACCAAAGGCACATTAATGGCATATTCATCTTTTAAAAAGGCATTGTTAAAAGGGTATTCGGTTTTTATATTTACCAATGTAAATAAATCCCATTCTTCATGGGGTATTCGCTTAACAATATACCATGTGTTAGTCAACTTTACTACACGCCGGCTCAACAAGGAAATACTTTCTTTCCGATAGGGTAAAACCTGATTGGTCCAAGCTTGCAAGGAATCGTTTTTGTACACCAAAATCTCCACACCTTGAGGTTTTGACGTATCCGTTGAATCTACCGCCATCCATTCCTGGCCAGGCCTTAGTTTTTCAATGAATCTTTCGGCAAACACCTCCGCCTCCTTACTTTTCTGGTGCAAGGAATTTTGGAACCGGATGGCGTTAAATGAATGATGGTTGTAATTGTGATACGCCCAGGAAAACAATAGCACCAACATGAATGAAACAGCAAATAACAGGTATTGCCAATTAACACTCGAATATTTTTTTAGCCTTTGCATTAAGCATTACGTTTTTAATCGTGGTGATAGGGTTGATTTTTTAGAATGGTCATGGCCCGGTACATTTGTTCGGCAAATATCAAACGAACCATTTGGTGCGAGAATGTCATTTTGGATAAAGACACTTTCCCGTTCGCTTTGTCATAAACATCCTTTGAAAAACCATACGGACCCCCAACTACAAAAACCAACCTTTTTAAGCCTATCAACAACTTTTGTTCCATAAAACCCGCAAATTCCCTCGATGAGAACACTTTTCCCCCTTCATCCAATAACACCAACTCATCACCGGGCTGAACGTGTTGTAAAATCAGTGCTCCCTCTTTATTTTTTTGCTGATCTTCCGTCATTTTCCTGGTATTCCTTAAATCGGGTATCACCTTCATTTCGAAAGGGATATAATGCTTTAATCTATCTACATATTTCTTGATCCCTGTATCTAAATAAGCCTCATCGGTCTTACCTATTAAAACTAATATTATTTTCATGCGTATACATGTGTAATTTATAAGAATGTAAAAATAATAATACAAAAACAACCATACTACATGGTTTAATATTTGTAATAGTTTATTTTTGTTGTACCAAAAGTTGAACGAATGGATATTCTAAGATCAACATTAAGCAGGGGGAAAATTGTTCTAGCTTTATTTTTTATGCTTACGGTAAATGGATATGCCCAATTACCGAATGCTATTATCGAAGCCACAAAAACCTCCGATGCCGCTGAATTATCAAAATATTTCAACAGCAAGATAGAACTGGTTTTACCGCAAAAGTCGGGTGTGTTTAGCAGTGCCCAGGCGAAACTGGTCCTCGACGAATTTTTCAAGAAAAACCCGGTCAGGAGTTTTCATATTATTCACCAGGGTGTTAGGGAGAACTCATCGTTTGCCATCGGAAAATATCAAACCAACAACTCGACTTACAGGTTCTATTTTTTAACCAAAAACAAGGACTCTAAAACCTTTATTCACCAATTAAGAATTGAACAACAAGATGATTAAAGATGATGTGCTGAATAGCATTATTGATAACGCCATCCGCGAAGATATTGGAGATGGCGACCACTCCTCACAAGCCTGCATACCGGAAACCGCTGTGGGCAAAGCTCAATTACTGGTTAAAGAAGAAGGAGTATTAGCTGGTGTTGACATAGCACAAAAGGTGTTTAAGAAATTTGACCCCAATATGCGTATTGAGGTATTTATTAAAGATGGCGCAAAGGTTAAACCTGGCGATGTTGTTTTTAAAATAGAAAGTAAAGTCCTTGACATTTTAAAAGCAGAAAGGCTTGTTTTGAATATAATGCAGCGCATGAGTGGTATTGCTACCCGAACCAATGTATATGTGAAAAAACTAGAAGGTTTAAAAACCCAGGTTCTGGACACCCGAAAAACCACACCCGGCCTGCGGGAAATAGAAAAACTGGCTGTGAAAATAGGAGGTGGAGCTAACCACAGGATTGGTTTATATGACATGATCATGCTAAAAGACAACCATATTGATTATGCCGGGGGAATTGAAAAAGCCGTTAAAGCGGTTCACCAATATTTGAACCAGATCCGGAAAAACCTTAAAATAGAAGTGGAGGTCAGGAATTTTGATGAACTAAACGAAGTTTTACAAGTAGGGGGTGTTCATCGTATCATGCTCGATAATTTTACCCCCGAAGAAACTAAAAAAGCGGTAGCGTTAATTAATGGAAGGTTTGAAACGGAATCATCCGGAGGAATAACCCTTGAAACTTTAAGAGACTATGCAGAATGCGGTGTTGACTTTATCTCAGTGGGCGCCCTTACGCATCATATTAAAAGTTTAGACTTAAGCCTGAAAGCCATTTAATAACCATAAGAATATTTTTGAGTCGATAAATCAACATTTATCGGCTTTTTTTGTTTCATAAGCTAAATTAACTATTGCTTATAGTGATAATTTAATGCGTTTTATGTAAATTTAATTAAATAAAATACCAGGTAATCAGGACAGGAAAATTAGCTATGAGTAATAAACAAACCAAAACATTATTTTTATGAAGAACGGATCTATACAACTGATGGATCTGGAGTTTGAATATAAACTCTGGAAAAAAAGACTGGACCTTTTTATTAGTGAGGTTCAGCTTACCATCGACAGGAATATTCATTTACCCTCGGACAGACAGGACCAAGCATTAAATTCTGTTGAATTATTGGCTCTGGAAGAGCATATGGATATTCTTTCCAAGCTGAAGAGTAGAATTAAGGTGAAAGAGCAAGAGCTTAAGTTTTACAACAAGGACTTTCCCATTACGGAAGAACATGACTTTTTTGTTGAACATTTAGAGTTACGTAACAAAAACGATAAAATCCTACAGATTCATCTGGATCGGATAAGAGACATTGTTAAAGCCATTGGGGCGTAAGCAGACCAATTGGTCTACCATTGCATTGTCAACTCTCTGTTTCCAACAGAACCTAACCACCTAAAAAGCCCGTAAATTAAGATATTATCAAATGGCAACGGCACACCTTTGGGAAAATAAAATACGTATATTGCCCACAATTAGTAAAATATATTATTAAATACAGATGCGCTATATTATTTTATTTTTAATGCTGACCCTATTAATTGCAGGGTGTAAGTTCACAAACAACCATACCCAGATACATAATCCACACGTAATTGCCTTTTACAATCTCGAAAATCTTTTCGATACCATCAATGATGTTGGTGTTTACGACGGCGAATTTACACCAAGCGGATCAAAAGCATGGAATACAGAACGATACGTTTCCAAACAACAGAACCTGAGCAAAGTTATTGCCGACCTGGGCACAGACCAAGGCATAGATGGCCCCACCTTGATAGGTTTGTGCGAAGTTGAAAACCGTTCGGTTTTGGAAGATTTAATCCATTCGGATAAACTGAAAGACAAAGGTTACTCTATCATCCATTTCGACTCTCCCGACAAAAGAGGAATTGACGTTGCCCTACTCTATAAACCAAGTGCCTTCTGGATTGAAAAGACCCAACTATTTCCCTTGATAATACAAAGTACCGAAACTGGCAAAAGGTTATACACCCGGGATCAACTGTTAGTTTCCGGCAAACTCGAGGGGGACCCGATTCATGTAATTGTAAATCACTGGCCCAGCAGGTACGGCGGGCAAAAAAGAAGCCTCCCTTCCAGAAAATCGGCTGCCTTATTGAACAGGCAAATCATCGACTCTCTTTTACACATAAACAGGGATGCAAAGATTATTACCATGGGCGACTTAAATGATGACCCAACCGATGAATCCGTTCATATTCACCTTGACGCACATACGTCCCAAAACAACCTAGAGCACAATAACTTATATAATCCTTTAGCCATGAATTTCAAAGAAGGAAAAGGAACGCTTTTTTACAGGGGCAAATGGAATTTATTTGATCAATTGATCATCTCCCGGGGACTTTTAGATAGCTCAAAAGGGTTTCAGTACGACTCTGCTTATATTTACAAAAAACCCTATCTAATTCAGCAAGATGGTGATTATAAAGGTTACCTTTTAAGAACCTACGGCGGGGGAAATTATTTAAACGGCTATAGCGACCACTTACCTGTTTACCTGGTATTATCCCCTAATTAATTAGAATACTTTATCTTTGGGCTGAAGAACTGGGTTGCAGCATCGAAGGGGAATATTAGAAATGTATGTTTCTTCAGGCCATATATTGCATTCCAAAATCTCAAAGTGCTGTTAGCGTGTTCTATCAATGCAAAGTCCGTAAGGGCAATGTTAATTGCAATATTTACAAAGGGAGGCAAGTCTGTCCTGTAATATCACAATAACGCACTTTCAAACAGTTAATCGCATTATAAATCAATTATGGCAAGAAGCAAAGGAAAAGGGAAACAAGCAAGCGGCGGATCTGCCGGACAAAATCGAAAAAAGTCGGAAGAATTCTTGTTACAAAACCTTAACAAACCCAATATTATTGAAACCGAATCGGGGCTTCAATATGAGATTATCAAAGAAGGTGAAGGGGACAGCCCTCGATACGACAGCACCGTAAAAGTACACCAACGGGCTATGCTTCTGGGAGGAAAGATATTGGACGATACCTACAAGGAGAATTCACCCATGGAGTTTAAGTTAGATGAAGTGATTGATGGCTACAAGGAAGGTCTTATGATGATGAAAATTGGAAGCCGCTATAAATTTTATGTGCCACCTGAACTAGGATGGGGCAAAAAAGGTTCCGGTGGAAGGATAGGTCCTTTTGCTGTAGTTATTTTTGACGTTAGCTTGTTAGAGATTATTTAAATCCGTTATTAGTTGAGCACTTATCGAATTCAATAAGTGCTCTATCGAATTGCTTTCGCCTAACAGTTTGCCCCTAAAATACAAGCTATAAATATGAGGAGCACCAGAACCAACCTCCACCTTCCATTCGCAATCATCGATTACCGGCTCAAAGCCTATGCGGTATAATGCCCTGCTCACCCACGTACTCCGAATACCTGTTCCCACTATTGAGATGGGCTCCCTTTTTATGTTATGGTACAAAAAACTGCCAGTAATATTATCAAACTCAATTCCTTCCCGCTCAAAAAAACACTTAAAATCATTTGATAGCACCAAATCTTCAGGAATACCTTCCTGTAATGTTCTTCCCTGTCCCAGTAACCAAATTTTATCGGCTATCTGTAAAGCCATTTCCAAGTCGTGGGTAGACAAGAGAATACCTCTATTTTTTTTCCTTGACAAACGACGGAGCAGTTGCATGATTTCGATTTTCGCAGGCAAATCCAGGAAGGCCGTTGGCTCATCCAATATAATAAACGGGGTTTCCTGCACCAACGCCTTGGCAATCATAGCCTTCTGACGTTCTCCATCACTCATTTTGTCCATGTGTTTCTGGGCATACCCTTTTAATCCAACTTCTTCTATGGCATGCAGAACCAGTTCCACATCCTGCTTCATCAGCTTACCAAAAAATCCTGTATAAGGTGTTCTGCCTAAAGCAACCAGCTCAAACACGCTTAGGTTTTGCACATCTATCCTGTCGGTTAGCACTACGCTAACTCTTTTGGCGCGATGGGCCTCGGATAGATTTTCAATTTTATCCTTTCCATACCATACCTGCCCGTCTAACGGCTTTAAAAATCCCGACAATGTTTTTATTAGCGTTGATTTCCCTGCTCCGTTAGGCCCCAACAGACAGATAAACTGACCAGCCTTAACGCTCACGTTGATATTCCGGTGCAACGGGTCGGCATGTTTATCGTAACCCACGGCCAGGTTTTCTGTACCTAAAAACATTTTTTCTTGCGCCTCCTTCATATTACTGCATTAAACTACGTCGTTTCAAGATTACATACACCACTATGGGCGCTCCAATAAGCGAGGTCACCGCATTGATGGGCAAAGTCCCATCGAAACCCGGCAATCGGGCTATTAGATGACAAAACAAAGCCAGTACGCCTCCAAATAATATTACACCGGGAATTAAAACCGAATGGTCGGCAGTTTTGAAAATTCCTTTACAAAGATGCGGAACGGCCAGTCCCAAAAAAGCCACCGGTCCACAGAAAGCCGTCACTGTAGCAGTAAGCAAACCGGTCACGATTAAAATACCAACTCTGGAACGTTTGATATTTAAACCTAAATTAGCGGCATAGTTTTCGCCTAACAGCAAAACATTCAACGGCTTAATCAGGAACAAGGAACCTAATAAGCCCAATAAAACCATGGGTATAAATATGACATGTTTATCCCAGGAGAGATTATTAAACGACCCTAAGCCCCACACCACAAAAGCCTGAACATCTTCTTTGCTACTGATATATTGCAATAGCCCTACAATGGCACTTGAAGCATAACCTACCATGATGCCTACGATCAGTAGCATCGCATTGTTTTTTAGCTTACGGGCCAAAAAAAGCACCATAAACAATACCCAAAGCGCACCTACAAATGCTGCACCTGTAATGGTAAGAGAGCCAAACCATCCTATGCTGGAAAGCGAAATTCCCTGTATTGCCCCAAACAACAGCACTACAATAGCCACTCCCAAACCAGCCCCGGAACTAATACCCAAAATAGAAGGCCCCGCTAAAGGATTCCGAAATAAGGTTTGCATTTGAAGTCCGCCCGCAGCCAAACCCGCGCCGGCGAGCAAAGCAGTTATTGCTTGCGGGAGTCTTGATTTTAGCAAAATGTTTCCCCATATCTCATTGTCAACCGGTAAACCCAACATCCATTTCACTACTACCTGAAATGGGATATACACCGATCCCAGGGAGATATTAAGCACAAAAAGAAAAACTAATAATATGGTCAGCGCCATAAAAGCATAATTCTTCCTCCCTTTTGCGAGCTCGCCTTGCATACAACGCTAATCTTTATATAATTTTTTATAATATACCAACTCTTTACCTTTCAAAAGACCAGGGTGAAACAGCATTACCAAATCCGACAAGACAACATCAGGCTCCAACAATCCCTTTTCGTACAACATTGAATGATTGGTGTTGGAAAAAATTACATTTTTAGTTTTAAAAGCTTTAAAATCCGCATATCTTCCATCTTCATCCAGTAAAGCGGAATAGCTAAACTCATCTTTATAATTCACCATCAACGACCAATAATCGCAGTTACCGGCCGCTTCATACACTGTTTCAAAATCATAACTTAGGGAACCGGTTCCATGCCTGTCCTTAAAAACATAGTCGACACCTGCATCCCTTAAAAAGTTTGCGTTATAACTTTCTGCCGCCGCCGTATACCAAACGCCTTGATACACCTTACCTAAAAAAACGCTCGGCCGTATTTTTGAACTAGCCGCAAGCGCTTTCACTTTGTGGTATCTTTGGGCAATTTCGGTTACTTTTGAAATAGCTTCCTCTTCTTTATTAAAAAATGCGGCCACATATACCAACCATTCCACCCTCCCCAATGGAGTATTTTCAAGATAGCTGCTATTTGTAGCGATATTAATGCCGGCGCTCCGCGCGGGTCCGTAAAAATCCTCTTTAAATGGGGATATCATCATCATATCAGGATTTAAGGCTAACAACAACTCCAAATCAGGCGCAAAAGCTGTTCCTATATTCCTTATGTTTCCTTTTTTTAATCCCTCTTGAATCTTGGGGTTAGATACATATTCAGGTTCTGCCATACCAACCAATTGGTCAATAACGTTTAGTTCGTTCGCATAACATATTTGCGTCGATGTTACAGAAATCCATTTTTCTACCGGTATTTTTATGGCCGAAGGGTGGTCTTTAAGGAATTGTTCATCGTCGGAAAGTAAAGTAACCATAGGTTTTTCACTTTCATCCCACGGATGTTTAACCTCTATTTTTTTATGATCCTTAAAGTATTGGATGGAGAAACGATTGGCATAGGCAGGCTGATAAACCGCATCAGCCTCAAGTTCATTCCGGCTTTTGTGCTTGGCGTTTTGTTTTTGATTACAGGCCATCAGCACAAATATAAGCACCACAAATAATCCACTTTTTTTTACTGTCATCACTTTATACTCCCGAAAGTTAAACGGTTACTTATTTCTTTCGTGGCAGGTTTTCCGACTTTCATTTAGAGCATCTTCCCAACAGGCTGTTGCCTGTCAGTGATTTTTCGCTCACCCATTAGGGCAGAATACGGCTGCGGGTACAGTTCCTGACTCCCGAAAACATCGGTTACAGGATTCCCTTTTACAATGCTATATGCAACACCACATTACATCCATTCTCCGTTCTAGTCACCTAATATATTCATTACAAAAAGTTCCTATGCGCAAAATTGGATGGGGCAAAAATACATTAAAAAAATCACACAAAAAAAGGTCGTTCCCAACAGTAACGACCTTCCATATCTTTTATTTATTATTTTATTCCTCGATATACACCAACAATGCTGAGTATGTGTTCACCTCCTGGCTGGAGTGAGCAGAGTACTTTATATCTACAATATTGTCAGAATCAACATTATTCTCATCAATAAAGTCATTGATTTGCAGATCTATCGCGGTATCGAAATCATCCACTCCAGTATATTGAAAATGCTTTGTTTTAACCTTGCCCATAATTTTTTATTTTTATTAGTTCTACATGCTTTTCTGTGCATACGAGGCTTTGGCCAATTTGATTCAAAATTGATGAATAAAGTTTATCCGGCTTTTATCCATGAATGAAAATGGAGGATATGCGACGCTTAAGGGGAGTATCGAAAAACGAACAGGTAATCCCGGGAATTATTTGACAACAGTTGTTACTGCGCCTCCATCCAAGATGTAAAACGCTGAAATTCATTGTGATGTTCCGACATCCACAATAACACATCCTCGTTATATCGGCAACCACTAATAAAATAGCAGAATGTTTCCGAAAAATTATTTTTTTGGAGCTTTGAAAAGAAGTTCACGTAAAAATCCCACCAGAACCCATTTTTATCAACAGACGACTCTTCCAAAATCTTAAAAAGCGTTGTACTATTGTTAGCAAATTTAACCAACAAACTATTACCTATCTCAGTTCCTTCGGCCTCTTTCTCAAATTCAGAGGCTTTAATCATACTTACAGCCAATTCTGCATTGGCAAATTCGCCATAGTTAAAACCGGCCTTAATAAGCTGGATATCACGCTGCCCTTTTACACGAACACCCTGGTTCCAAAGAGACCCCAACAGATCATAAGCCGTTGTGCTGCGATCACTGTCCTGCTCCAGCAGCAAAAAGTAGTATAGGGGCAACATGCTGCGCACCCTTTCCCCCATGTCGAACATGATGTAAGCTAACAGCAGGTGGCTGCTCGCATGTGCGGGATACATTTCAATGGCAAAAACCGCGTGTTCTTGTGCTTCTTCATACTGCTTATTATTAAATTGGGACAGTGCCAGGTTATAATGCAACAAATAGCTAGCCGGATATTTCTTCAAAGCTTCCTTATAGATTTTTCTGGCTTTCCTGGATCTCCCAAGGTTTTCCCAGGCCGAACCATTTATGAGATATGCATCTTCGCAATACTCCCCTCCTTTATCCAACAACTTACTGCTGTAAACGGCGGCTTGCGCATCATCCTGCAAAGCCAGATAAGTTGCCGCCATTTGGTAGCAAACCAAATCCGAGCTTTTATCAAGCTTATATGCTTGCTTAAACCAAGACAAGGCTTTTTCATATTTTCCGGTTTGATAATCGGATATTCCCCTTGATAAGATGGTTTCAAAATCGGAGGTTTGAGCATGTACTTGCAATGGCGCAAGCATACAGGATATAATTATTGCGATTATTATTCTAGCATTCATCTAATTAAAATAAGTATCAAGTATCAAGACTAACGAACATCACCTGCTCCTCTATAGCATAGGAGGCAAAGGGCCTATGTTTTTAATCATCACTTTGTTTGTATAACAACAGACATGGGTATTTTATCTGTTTAGAATTAAGTTTATTTATATTTTAAACGGTATTCCGCTTCTTTAATTGCTGGAACGCGAAATTACACAGAAATATTTAACTCTGATCTTCAATAATCGTACCGTTATCACATTTATCAAATTTTAACAGATTGCAATATAGATTCGATCAGCCTTACATAATAAGCTTTGTTTTGCTTCTGCGGGGCGTGAACAAAACCATCAATCATCAATAACCGGCCATTGGCATCATCTATTATAAAATAATCGACAAATGGCCCTCCCATAAAAAAACCTTCCACCTTCCATAATCCTCGGACTTCGATCACATTTAAACCATTCACAACCATCCTTTTAGAAACTACAGGTATTGTTTTCTCCGTTTGCATACAAGTTAGCTCCGAAGGTCCGGGAATAAATACCCTGCCTACCGAATCGCGCAAGTGTACCAAGTCCTTATCGCTAATGGACGATATGTTTTCCAGTTCGAAAGATTTTAGCACAATGTGCATGGATGTTTCTAATCGATCGAACCTAAACCAACTAAAGTCAGCTGTATCTTTAACCAATCTATAACCTTTGGGCAGCACCATTTTCACCCCATGCTTATCGTGGATATATCGTCTTGTTGCGGTATCAGCACCTTTAAAGTTAGCCAATTTCATGGTTTTAATATCACCATAATACAGAAAATCAAATATTTGTGATTGATGATCTTTAAATACTTTCGAGAAAGAAGCTATATTTGGGATCTCAATTTCAACAACCTGCTGATGCCTTGCCCAAACACTTCTCCGGAATAAAATCTTAGGTTTATCTAATGCTTTTTGTTGCACGATAATAATGTTTCGATATGCCTTAAAATGCCCTTCAAAGTCATTGGGCGTTATGGAAGATACTTTAAAGGTCGGTTCCGCTTGCGGTACGCAAGGGAATTCCTGGTTGGCAAAGGCAGCTATAACTCTTTTTACTTCTGTTTTTTGCAAGCCCTTATCCATCACCACCAAAAGCTCACCAGGGGCACCAACCGATCGGCTTTTAATGGAATCTCCAGAAGTCTGACAGCCGGAAATATAAAAGAACAAGGCAACGAACACTACGTTAAAATTACGCAAAGAAAGTACATTAAGAATAATCATGGAGTTCATATTTTAGTTAAAAAAAACCTGCCTCGAAAAGGGAAAACGAGGCAGCTATATCTAAGAATTTTATTTTTATTGCTTGCTTGGGAATTATTGGTAATCACTATATATTAACAACTTATCGTAAAGCAAACTTTATTGGTACCTGATACGACACGGGCACCGCGCGAGTGCCTTGTTTACCTGGCTTCCAATCGGGCATACCCGATACCACCCGTAAAGCCTCCCTGTCCAAATTAGCATCGACCCCCCGGAGTATGCTAACTTTTTCAACCTGGCCGGTTTCACTAATCACAAAACTCAGATAAACAGTACCTTCAATGCCGTTTTCGGCGGCTATTACCGGATACCTTACCGAGGAAGCCAGAAAGGATCTCAACGCCTTTTCTCCGCCCGGAAACTCTGGTTTGTCGGACACGGCAAAGAACGGTATTGGATCGGTATCTTCCTCTTGTTCTCCCATGTGTTCCAGTGCGATGGACATATCTTCCAATGATTCTGAATTAATTTCCAACTCCTCTTCTGGCAAATCGTACTCATCATCAACGATAAGCAACTCTTCCAAAACAATCTGTTTTGGTTTCGGCTGCTCTACTTCAGGTTCTTTCTCCCTAATAACAGGGATCATTTCTTCATCGTTATCAAAAATCGAGTTATCGACCAGTACTCCGGGATTCTGACGGATAGTCTTCCATTCGAATGCTACTAGCGAAGCTCCCAAAGCCACCACTAAACCAATCTGTAAAAACATAAACCGTTTTCGCTCCAGGTCGGCTTCTTTCGTTTTTTTCACTTCCATTGTCTAACGTTTTAAAGATTATGTAACTGAAATATTCAGCTACACTTTCTTTTAACCAAGCCTTATACCAAAAAACAAAACCGGGGAGTTCAATAATCGCATGTATCTGCATATCTGAATATTACCACTCTTAAGCCAGACAAACCAAATACAAGTAGAATAATGTAAAACCGCCCGACTGGGCGCAATAGCCCACCCAATATTTATTTTTCAATGAATCAGTAATTGCAAGCCTAATATTTATTTTTTAATTAGTTTTGTACTCAACCTATTGATTTTACGAACAGATTGAACGTGCATACGACCTTATCTTTGATACATCGTTTTTTAGAAGACCGACTCACAAGCTTTTTTCCCTGTCCTTGTGCGATTGCTCTTCTTGACGCTGAAAAGAAATTGGTTTACACGAGAATTACCGGGGAACTTGCGCCTTATAAGGTTTCATTCCTAAAACACATCCGGGAATCTCAACAAAACCTTACGACCAACGATTTTACGATCGTGTCAAAAGCATTATATGGTTCACAAATGTTTTTGGCACTAGGATTAATGGATAAGGAGACCAATGTAGTTACTTATCTAAATTTAATCTGCGAGAATATCGATCAGCACATCAAGGAAAGCCACACCCTGAATATGCTAGGACAAAGCGAGGCTTTTTTTTCGGCGATGATTGATTCCGTAAAAGCAGGCATGATCGCCACCGATCAGGGCGGTAATATTCTTTATGCCAACATGCACATTTGCAGAACACTAAAAATCAATAAGGAATCCCTAACAAAAACATCTATTCGCAAATTGATCCCCAATTGGAGCACTATTTTTAAGAAATTAAGCGCGGGGAATCTCGTCAAAAATGAAGAGGTTATAATTACCAATCAGGCAAGCTTGCTTAAATTGAATATGGATGCTGCTGCAATTAACGACCAAAATAATAGCATGATAGGCTTTTGCATTGTATTCCGCACTTTGGAGAAAATGAAATCGTCGTATTCAAAGAATTTGGGAATGGAAGCCAGGTACCGTTTTAAAGATATTATTGGCAAGAGCAAAGCGATGAAACAGGTGATTGAGTATGCCGAAACCATTGCGAATAGTCCATCTACGATTTTAATCGAAGGCGAAAGCGGCACTGGGAAAGAAGTTTTTGCGCAAAGTATCCACAATGCCAGCAATCGCAAAAAAAACGCATTTGTGGCCATTAACTGTGCGGCCATACCAGAAAATTTGATTGAAAGCGAACTTTTTGGTTATGACGATGGTGCCTTTACCGGTGCTAAGAAAGGTGGCCAGTCCGGAAAATTTGAGTTGGCGAACAAGGGCACCCTGTTTCTGGACGAGATTGGAGACATGAAACCGGACATGCAGGTAAAACTGCTCAGAACCATTCAGGAAAGCAGTGTTACCAGAATTGGTGGCGACAAGGTGATTCCTGTGGATGTGAGAATCATTGCCGCTACCAATAAAAACCTGGCCGAAGAGGTTGAAAAAAGCAATTTCAGAATGGACTTATATTACAGGATAAGCGTTATTCCTTTGCACATCCCTTCGTTACGTGAACGCAAAAGCGACCTGCCATCTTTAATCCGTTTTTTCCTGAACCAGAAAAGTCTTAAGCTTCAAAAAGATATCCCTCAAATGGGATATTCCACCCTGCAACAGTTGTTGGACTATGACTGGCCGGGCAATGTGCGGGAATTGGAGAATTTTATCGAGCAACTGGTCAACTTTAACGGGAAAATTTCTTTGGACAGCTTTCAAAAACTTAAACAAGAAGAACAATTGATCACCCATATTCCTTTCGTCCAGGCACAATCGGAATTCGCCGCTCCTCAGTCGCTTAAAGAAGTAGAAAAAAATCATATCATCAACACCCTGAAACAGCACAAGGGAAATATGACAAAAACGGCCAAAACCTTAGGCATTAGCAGAAACACCCTGTACCTGAAATCAAAGAAATACGAAATTTCCATTCCCGAAATTCAGATTCAGCTAAACACATAGCGTCCTTTATTAGGACAATGTATTATATTAGGACATTCTGAACAAATATAAATGTCCTATTTTAGTGCATTGCTAATTTACCATGCAACACGACACCTTCTTAACTTTCTGAATACTTTCCATTTAAGCAAGTTGGCACACAATTGGATATCACAAGTTTAAATTATGGATGTCATGGGTCAAAATCAAAAAACACATACAATAAGAATTTGCCTGGGAAGTTCTTGTTATACAAGGGGTAATGCCGAAAACCTGAAGATTATTCAATCTTTTGTGGAAGAAAGAAACATTGGCGCTTCACTTGACTTCAGAGGTCACCTTTGCAACGAAAACTGCAACCGCGGTCCGGTAATAACCATCGATGACCAATCGTACGAAGAAGTGCAACCTTTTCAGGTAGAAAAACTGCTTGAGGAAACACTCGGATAGACCATGAACACAAAACCCATCTATACCATAGAAAACGACTGCAAGGATTGCTACAAGTGCATTCGCAATTGCCCGTCGAAAGCTATAAAAATAACGGAGCAAAAAGCTTCGATTATTGACGAACGCTGTGTTTACTGCGGCCATTGTGTTTCTATTTGTCCTGCAGGTGCCAAGCAGGTGCGCGATGGTGTTTCCAGGGTTAAACAACTGATTAAATCAGACACAACAACCGTGGTGTCATTAGCCCCTTCATTTCGTTCGGAGTTTAAAAACATATCTGAACAACAATTAATTGCCGCGTTAACAGCAATGGGTTTTAACTACATTTCGGAAACTGCGTTAGGCGCTCAAATAGTGACCGAGCACACCGGGCAGTTTTTGAAAGCCCGCAAGAAAGGTGTATTTATCTCCTCGGCATGTCCCGGTGTTGTTGAACTCATAAAAAAATATTATCCACAACACATTCCCAACATCACCCCTTTTCTGTCTCCCATGCTTTCACATGCCAAAATGCTGAAGCAAGAACTGGGCGATGATATTTCTGTTGTCTTTATAGGTCCTTGCATTGCCAAAAAGGCCGAAGCCGACAATTGGCCCAAACTAATAGACACGGCCATCTCGTTTACGGAACTGAACCAGTGGATGGAAGAAGAGGGAATAATGGAAAAAATGGACAAGGAGTTACAAAACACTCCGTTTTTTCCTCACCGCGCCAATACCGGAAACGTTTATCCCGTAGATGGCGGGATGATTAAGACATTGTCCGAAACCAAGGACAGCAATATTTTAAGCCTTTCTTTTTCAGGTATCTACGAAGTAAAACGGGTGCTTGAAAATCTGGACAATATTCAACATAATGGCCCTGTTTTCCTGGAACTCCTGTTATGCGAAGGAGGCTGCATCAACGGCCCCGGTTGCATCAGCGAAGCAAACCCCGTCCAAAAAAAGATTGATATACTTTACAGCCAAAATAATTCCGTAGAAAAAGAACATGATCCCGTTCTTATAAATATTGAATGTGATTACTTTGGTGCAAAACCTATTCGACAACCCGAGTTTTCGCCCAAAGAAATCCAGGAGACACTTTACAGTATCGGGAAATCGGATCCGTCCGAAGAGCTGAACTGTGGGAGTTGCGGTTACAATACCTGCCGGGAGTTTGCCCAAGCAACTTTAGCGGGTATGGCGGAGACAAACATGTGCGTTTCACATCTTAGAAAAATCGCCCACAACCAGGCCACTGTATTACTTAAAAAGATTCCATCGGGCGTAATGGTTGTCAACCAAGACCTCATGGTGACAGAAATGAACCTGAGTTGCGCAAAAATGTTGGGACCTGACATTGAAAAAAGCTATTTAAAAAACAATGGACTAAAGGGCATCACCATTGACGACCTGGGGTATTTTACAGAGCATTTTAAAACAGCTATTCACACCGGTAAAGAATATAACCAAATCGCTATCAACCAAAACGGAAATAATTTTCAGCTCTCCATATTCAACATTCAAAAACACAAGCTGATTACCGGAATCATTCAAAATTTCAAAAACAAAGAGTTTAAAGCGGACATCATTGAAAACAGGACCCGAGAAGTGATTAAAAAGAACATGGAAACAGTTCAGAAGATTGCTGCTTTACTTGGCGAAAACGCTTCACATACCGATTCCTTGCTCAACTCCATCCTGAACGACTATTCCTCGGAGGGAATTTCGGCACAACCAAAAATTATGGCCAACAATGAATAGTCCTTTTGTGATAGAAGCTGAACACATCAGCCATGCAAAGGCCGGTGAATCAACCTGTGGCGACTCCATCCTGTTTAGCAAGATAAAGGAGGAAAACAGATTGGTTGCCGTTGTTTCTGATGGACTGGGAAGTGGTGTCAAGGCCAATATTTCGGCCACGATGACAAGCACTATGGCACTTCAGTTTACCATTGCCGGAGAGCCGGTTGAAAGAACTGCAGAATTCATTACCAACACTTTGCCCCTGGATTCCAAACGAAAAGTGAGCTATTCTACTTTTTCTATACTTGACATTAATTACAAAGGCAAGGTTAAAGTTATCGAATATGATAATCCCCCTATATTGGTTTTTAGACGTGGTGAATTTATCGAACTCCATAAAAAAGAAAAAACGCTCAGCAATATTCAATCTTGCAGAAACAAGATTTATCAATACGATTTTAAACTCGAGAAGGAAGATCGCATCATTATGGTGACCGATGGGGTAACACAATGCGGCATGGGAAGTGACGAGATGCACTTTGGATGGCAACTCTCTGGATTAAAATCTTTTATCCGGAAAACCATCAACCAACAACCCAACATATCAGCGCATGAGCTGGCGGGAGACATTATTGCACAATCAATGCACATTGACAACAACACTTTACAAGATGATGCTTCCTGTTGCGTACTATATTACAGGCGACCCAGGAAATTGCTTATTGTAACGGGCCCTCCCTTTCATAAAGAAAACGATACTGTTTTGGCCCGCTCCATCAGCGATTTTTATGGCAAGACAATTGTTTGCGGCGGAACAACATCTAAAATTGTTGCCCGGGAATTAGGAAGTGAAGTTGAAATTGACCTGAACAATTATGTTCCAGGCTTGCCCCCAAAAGCTACCATGAAGGGTGTTGACCTGGTTACCGAAGGAATTATCACCCTGGCTAAAGTCTCCGAAGAACTTGAAACCATTAATTCTATCGGGCAAGTGCCCAGTTCCACATCCGGCGAAATCATTAAGATGATGATGGAAAGCGATGAGATACAATTTATTTCCGGCACAAGAGTGAACAACGCACACCAGGACCCCAACCTTCCGGTAGAGTTGGAAATCAGACGTAACGTTGTCAAAAGGATTTCACACCGTCTGGAAAACAAATTTTTAAAGAAAACCTCTATCACGTATCTATAACAAAGCAGAATGAGAAGTAAAAAGTTAACAGTTACCGGTCAGCAGTCGGTTGTACGCAGTCCCGAAAATATCAAAATCAATGATTTTGTAGCGTTTCCGGGGGTACTCGAAAAACATCCCATATTTAAACTTTGTTTTATTCGGGAAAAGCACGTCACTTTTTAGGACCCAGACTGTAGATTAAGAGATCGTAATAAAATATCTGAAAATATAAACTTGAACTAGCGAATGACTTATTTTAACAACGCAATTCAAACTAAAAGGGAGCTACAAACTACCTTAATCAAACTATTAAAGCAAGATCAACTTATCGAAAAAATAGATCGTATACCTTTGGAAATGCGACCTAAATCGAAAACGCCCATTAGGTGCTGCGTGCATAAGGACCGGGCTGTGATCAAGTACAAATCGATGGCTATCATGGGCTTTTGCACCGAGGACGAAGAAGACGAACTTACACCACTAAGTGAATATGCCCAGAAAGCTTTGGAAAAAACGGAAATCCCCAAAGAGCATTTAACTGTTATCGACGAGGCTTGTAGTTCTTGTGTACAGGTAAATTATACGGTTAGCAACCTTTGCCAGGGATGTGCCGGACGTGCTTGTCAGGTCAACTGCCCCAAAGATGCCATTAGAGTGGTGAATAGCAAAGCGATTATCGACAACCAAAAGTGTGTGAACTGCGGATTATGTCAAAAGGCTTGCCCCTTTCATGCAATCGCCTATTTGCCTGTACCCTGCGAAGAAGCCTGTCCCGTGCAAGCGATCAAAAAGAACGAAGAGGGTATTGAGGTGATTGATATGGGCAAATGTATATATTGCGGTAAATGCATGACTGCCTGTCCGTTTGGTGCTGTCATGGAAAAGTCACAGGTGCTTCAGCTGGCCAAAACATTAAAAAGCCAGGAGGAGACCGTCGCCATGGTTGCCCCCGCTATTCTGGGGCAGTTTAAAGCCAGTGCCGAACAAATATTAGGGGCCCTCAAAGCCATTGGTTTTACACATATAATTGAGGTTGCCGAAGGTGCCGATATTACCGCCAAAAACGAAACGGAAGAATGGATCGAAACAGTTCAGAAAAATGATCCATTTCTGACATCATCTTGTTGTCCTGCTCACACCTTACTGAGCGAAAAACATATCAAAACACTTCAGCCATTGGTATCGCATACCAAATCGCCCATGATTTATACTGCACACATAGCGAAGAAGAAATTCCCAAACGCCAAACGTGTATTTATTGGCCCATGCCTGGCCAAACGACATGAAGCCAGTGCATCAGGAGAAATTGATTTTGTGATGACATTTGAAGAACTAAACTCTTTTTTTACCGCTTATGAAATAGATTTTGCGACTATCGAGAATGTGACATTAGGTTCGAACATCTCTGCCGAAGCACGGGGTTTTGCATTAAGCGGGGGCGTAGCCCAAGCCATTAAAAATAGCGTACCCAACGGATATGCCTTTAAAGAGTTTTTGATCGATGGTCTGCACAAAAAGAACATCAAATTACTGAAGGCCTTTAGTACAAAAGCACCCGATTACAATTTTATTGAAGTAATGGGATGCGAAGGTGGATGTATGAACGGGCCGGGAAGTGTTACTGCCTATAAAACCGGAACAGCACTATTAAAAAAAGCCATTAAACAACAGGAACAAAACGTAAACGTCTAATCGTAACCCTTTCCAAAGTATTTAGAATAATGGCCAAAACTGAAAGTAAATCGCCGATACGAATGGCAGCAACAAAATCGCACTGTAGCGTAACCTTATTCGTTATCTTATAGTATTAACAACATATTTTATGTGATTTATATTAAAGGTTCACAAAATTTGCAGACAAAAAGAGGTTGTATTCTTTACATCCTCTTTTTTTCAAACAATGAGGTTCGGAGGCTAAACAATAAGGTCAGAGACCCAAACAATGAAATTCGGAGGCCAAACAATAAGGTTTGCGATTCAATCAATGAGGTACGGAGGTCAAACAATAAGGTTCATGACTCAAACAATGAGGTTCGGAAGTCAATCAATAAGGTTTGTGATTCAATCAATAAAGGATACAGTTTTAGCAGAATGGTTTGTGATTCGGGTAATAAGGTTCAACCCGCAATATGCATTAGAAAAGCTATTACAACATTTTGACTATGAAGTCAGCGCTGTGGCAGTTCCAATTTAATGGATGCAGAAATACTGTCTTACGAAACAAAATCCTTAGTAAAAGAGATCGTTATAGCCATGATTCCGGAAGATAGTGTTAGCAATTGCTTCACTAAATCGCGGACACCGTCAATAGAATTTTCAAAATCTTTAGGGTCCTAATTTCTTAACAAAAAACATGGATGTCAATAGCAAACAACGAATATCACGCAATACTCTTATCAATCTCAATCCCAAACTTTTTAATCTTTCGTTTTAACGCATCCCTCGAAATACAAAGAAGTTCCGCTGCCTGCGTTTGGTTCATATCACAGCGTTTTAGGGCTTCCATTATTAACTTGTGTTCGTTCCTTTCCAAATCCAAGGTATCATAAGCCATGGCTACTTTTTTAACATCTCCTTTTAACGGAAAATCTTCAGGTGTCAACTTATCCCCATCCAGTAATATTAGTGCACGCTCCACCATATTGCGGAGTTCGCGCACATTGCCCGGAAAATAATAGGCTTGCAGTTTTTTAATTATGTCGACACTGATAGCGGGTACTTCGATGTTCTTTTTTCGTGCAAAAGATTGCACAAAATGCATCAGTAGCGGTTGGATATCTTCCGGTCTTTCGCGCAACGGAGGTATGTTTATTTCAATGGTATTGATTCGATGATACAGGTCGATGCGAAACTTGTTCTCTTCTATCAACTGCTCAATGTTTTTATTGGTGGCCGAAATAATCCGCACATCCACCGGCATCTCTTTGGTACCTCCTACCCGCTTCACTTTGTTTTCCTCAATTGCGCGCAACAGCTTTGCTTGCAACGCAAATGGCATATCGGCTATCTCATCCAGAAAAAGGGTTCCCTTGTTGGCCAGCTCAAAATACCCTTTTTTATCCTCGCGGGCATCTGTAAAAGCTCCTTTTACGTGTCCAAAAAATTCGCTTTCGAGCAGACTGACAGGAATAGCGGAACTGTTAACCGGGGCAAAAACCTGTTCGTTCCTGGGACTTCCGTAATGAATTATCCTGGAAATAATCTCTTTACCTGTTCCGTTTTCACCTGTCACCAATACATTAACATCCCTATCCCTGGCAGCCTTTAGTGCCATTTTTATAACACGTTTGATGGCTTCGCTTTCTCCGACAAAATCTTTTTCGATCATTCCTTCCAACTCCTTTGAAACCAAAGATCCAATATTTTCAGCATTCTCCAGCTTTTTCTGAAGTTCCACAAACTTTCCGGTTCGCTCCACAGCCACCTGAATATCCATCACCTGAAATGGTTTACGGATAAAGTCGGAGGCACCGCTACGCATGGCTTCAATCACCATGTCCATATCGCCATAGCCGCTGATCATGATAACTTCGGTATTCGGGAAATCCTCTTTTACTTTGTTCAGCACGTCCAGTCCGTTCATACCCGGAAGCAACACATCCAGAATCAGTATTCCCGGTTGTTCCTTTTCAAGCAAGGCAAAACCCTCATTGGGCATATTGGCCGTAAATACCTCAAAGTTTCTCTTGTCGAGATGATATTTTAGCTTTTCCGTGATCCGGGATTCATCGTCCAGGATTAATATTTTTAGGTTGTTCATCGTATCAATATTAGAGTACCAAGTAGAAAGACTGGTTTTTATTTCGCCGCAGGAAAAATCACCTTCATAATAGTGCCATCCTTTACACGACTTTGCACCTCAATACGTCCTTTCATTTCTTTTACCAGACTATACGAAATAGACAAACCAAGTCCCGTTCCTTTCCCCAGCTGTTTGCTGGTTACAAAGGGCAGAAATATATCGGTTTGTTTTTCGTGAGGAATACCTACCCCATTGTCCATTAGTTTTATAAACACTTCATCTCCCTCAGAACCCGTTTCTATGAGTATCTGTTTTTTAAAACCAGTTTCACCCATCTCCCTTTCACTCACCGCATCTCTTGCATTGGAAAGCAGGTTATGAATTACTTGTTCCACCTTATGCGGGTTCCCCAAAATATCCGGTATTCCATTGTTCAGGCTGAGCCGTAAATCGATATTGTGTGTTTGGTACTGTCGGCGGAGCATGGAAACTGCTGAACCCACACAGTCTGACACAGAAAACCGCTCGTAGACACTTTCCTTTTGGCCGCTGGAAAATACCCTGATATGGTCAACTATTTCGCGGACACGAGCGATGTCTTCAAATATTTCACCCACCGATTTTTTTACGTAGTTTTGGTCCGGCACCTCTTCTTCCAGTTCAAATTGTATCCCTTCGGCCGATAATGAAATATTCTGGATGGGCTGGTTTATTTCGTGAGCGATTCCGGCTGCCAATTCGCCCAGGGAAGACAGGCTTGCCTGATGCACAATGATTTGTTGCTGCTCAACTTGTTTTTGTAGCGCCTCCTTCACTTTGATCTCCAGGTTTTTGTTTTCCTCGCGTTTTAAGTAATACCGGTAATAAATGATGAAAACCAATATCAACACCACTACTATGGTAAACCCAAAAGAAAGCCGCCACACGGACAGGTTCTCTTTCTCCAGCCTTAACCGGTAGTTCTCATTTTTGGCTTCCAAAATTTCGTTTTCCCGGTTCTTTTTTTCCAGATCGCTCACTGCCAGCGTATTTACAAATTGTGCCACATTCTGCTCTCCGGCAAGTACATCCGAAACATTCGAATACCGCACCTGATACTCATATGCCTTTTTATAATCTCCCATAGTCTTGTAAATAAATGATAACATCCGATAGTTATCCTGTATCACGTCCCTACTCCCAATCACTTTGGCCAAGGCTATACTCTTTTGGTGGTGCAAGATGGCTTTTTTATTATTGCTCAATTTGCCA
Source organism: Saccharicrinis sp. 156 (assembly GCF_050589685.1). Taxonomy (NCBI): domain Bacteria; kingdom Pseudomonadati; phylum Bacteroidota; class Bacteroidia; order Marinilabiliales; family Marinilabiliaceae; genus Saccharicrinis; species Saccharicrinis sp. 156. The sequence goes on along the minus strand of NZ_JBNGOS010000030.1, from coordinate 42,690 downwards.
TATATTCTGGCCAGGTTTAAAAACGATACTGAAGCTCCCAAATGATCGTTTTGTTGAACCTGCAGCTCTAACGCTTCCCGATAGAAATCCTGGGACTCGCTAAGCATATTTTTACGATAATATACCCCACCCATATTGTTCAGCACCGAGGCAAAACTAAGACTGTCGCCCCTTTGCAAATATTCCTTATGCAATAAAGTAAAATACTCTAACGCTTTGTCATATTCTTCCTCATTAAACCAAATATCACCAATACTCTCCCATAATGCTGTTTTTTCCAGCTCATAACCTTTTCCCTCTTCCGTTATGTACCCAAGGGCTTTTGTATAATTTTCGAGCGCAATCTGGTTCTCTCCCAAATTCTTGTGCACATTTCCCATATCCAGATAGGTAGAGATAATGTTGGACACATCGTTCTCCTTTAAATAAATCAGCAAGGAGTTTTTATAACTATCGAGAGCTTTTTGAAATGTTTTAAGACGATAAAACTTAGTCGCTAAAGCAGTTACACTGCTCTGGTCACCTATCGACTCATAAGTTGAAAGTGATTTTTTATAGTACGAATAGAGATTTTCATAATCATTCAGGAAGTAATACCCCATCCCCAGATTACCGTAGGCTTTGGCTTTTCCTTCCTGATCGTTTAAGGAGGTGGCCAACTTTAGCGCCTGGTTGGCATATTGAATCGCTTTTTCGGCATCGGAAGAAATATAATAGGCCGAAAGTTGGTTGTACACCTCCACCTTTTCGGGCAAGGAGGCATTTTTCAGCTTTCGATGAAGCTGATTAATAACGGACTCCTCTGCTTTGAGCTGAACACTAAAAACAAAAAGAACAACAAATCCGTATTTCAGCAGAAACTTCATGCTTTATTACCTGTTAGATCCTGACAAACTAAACGACAGCTCTCCGGAAAATTGCATATACTTAACTTTTTTAACCTCAATTTCGGCGCTGTCCACTTTAGTTTCTTCCAATACCGTATTCAACACCATACGGGCAAAAGCTTCAATCAAGTTAAAATGACCGGATTCGGCCCTTCCCATAATTTCCTTCACCATACGCTTTAAGTCTATCGCATCCGAAGGATCGTCACTCCCCTCTTCCAAAACACTATTATATCGAACGGTAATTGTCACCAACAAATCCTGTTGATAATCCTGGAGATGCGGTTCAAACCCCACATTGCTCCGTACTAATAAGTTTTTAATTTTTAATGTTCCCATGGTAGATTATTCTCCAGCTATCCGGTAAAAAAAATAAATGTAAGAATTTAAGCGGATTTATTCATGAGAATTCATGAATAATGACTTTAGCTCAAACAGTGCATGCACTTACTGAGCTAAAGTCAAAATTAAAACCAAAACGTTACCCCCCGGTTTGCAACGAGGGGGTATTGGTCAATCGTTTTTAACGATATTCATCATTAGGATTTGATGTCAAAGAATTAAATCCTTAAATTTTAAATAAAAATATCTGCAGAAAACTATGCATACTAGACCAAAATGCAACCTGCTTTCTGACATTTACGATTGTTGATTGGGTTGATGTTTTTACTCGACAGGAATACAAATTTGAAATTGTAAATTTGTTAAATTATGGTATTAATAACAAAGGCTTAACTCTTTTTGCTTGGTGGGTCCTTCATTTAGCCTGTAAGGCTGAAGATGGTTTTAAGCTAAGCGAAATAATAAGGGGTTTTAAAAAGCAGACCGCTAAGGCTATCGTAAATTCTATTCAGCAAATTCCGGAAAGCAGGAAACATTGGATGTTGTATAGGTTTGAGTTCGTAGGGAACTTCTATAACCATATTCAGAAATATAAATTTTGGCAATAAACCAGCCACTCTGTTTTATTGGACACCAATCAGAAGATTGAACAGCGGATAAACTATATTCATGAAAATCCTGCTCGGGTTTGATAGTTATGCATCCTCGTGAATATTTGTATAGCTCAGCAGTAGGTTATTCAAACGAACAAGGTTTGGTTAAAATACATGTTGTGACATAACCCCTTATCGTTATAAACGATTGAGCAGCACAACCCCTCGTTACAAACGAGGGGCAGGTAGAAATTTCACGTTATTTGGTGTAGACCAATTCTTACTTATAAATCAACTCAAGAAGCAACTCAAGACCAGCCTGATCGTCCTGGTCGAACTGAGCCAGGTCGCGACTATCCACGTCCAGCACACCAACTACCTCGCCATCCTTAATAAGAGGCACCACTATTTCCGATTTCGAAAGTGAGCTACAGGCGATATGACCAGGAAAGGTCTCTACATCATCTACAAGAACCGTCTTTTTAGAATTTATACCAGCCCAGCAAACTCCGGTATCTTTTTTTAAACGCAGGCAGGCCACAGGCCCTTGGTAAGGCCCAACCAGCAACTCCCCATTCTCCAGCAAGTAAAATCCTGTCCAATAAAAGCCCTTCATTTTATGATGAAGCAGAGCAGCCATAGTTGACATCCGGGATATGGGATTATTAACAGGAGCTGTTAACTCTTCTATTTGGGCATATAACCTTTTATATTTGGCTAATTTAGGCGATTCTTTTCTCATGTTTAATTATCTTTTAAAACTTTCATGAATATGTATAACTATCTTTTCCCAAAATTTGAAACGACGAAAAAGAACGAGATTAATGGAAACAAAAATGCAAGATAATCACTAAAGTTTATCTTGCACAATATTAAAAACTATGTCGCTATTATTTTAATCTTCAAGCATACTTTGTAATTTTTTACGGGTAAAGAAAATTCTACTTTTTACCGTCCCAATGGGCAATTCGAGCTTCTCAGCAATTTCCTTATACTTGTAACCCGAGGTATGCATGGTAAAAGGAATCTTAAATTCATCCTCCAATCTTTCGATACTTTGGTTCATTTCATTTACAGACTGTACCATTTCCGGTGTTTCTGACGCATAGTTGCCCTTGAATGCAACCCTATACGCATCTTCTGCCGACTCAAATGTGTTTCTGGTTTTTTGTATCCTACGATAATTGTTGATAAAGGTATTTTTCATGATGGTAAACACCCATGCCTTAAAATTCGTGTTCGACACAAATTGTTTTCTATATGTAAGCGCCTTTAACGTTGTTTCTTGCAACAAATCATTGGCATCCTCTTCGTTTGCGGTTAAACTAAGCGCAAAATACCTTAGCTTATCCTGTAAGCTCAGTAAGCTTTCGTTGAATTGCATTGCTGTCATGGTGTATTGTTTTTGGCCTGTTTGTTACTATTCTCTATTTGCTTTGATTGTTTAACAAATATACGACATCTATAAACGATACCAAAGGATTTTAAACTCTTTTATTATTTTATTTTTACTCATTCTAAATAACGATATCACATTTGCCTGTTTATCAGGTAAATTAATGAACAACTCAAGCAAAATCTAAATTACGATTAATTTCGGTTGCAAAAAACACTTTGTAAAAGATTAAACAAAAAAAATGGCGTCACCCCAAGGTATCGTCTGTATTTTAAATACTTACTAATTAACCCGTAATTTTTCGGTCATCTGTTTATGACCCATTCGTATTTTTACAAGATAAAAACCTTTCGGCAACTCCGGCAGTTCTATTTCCTGTTCATATATTTCAGAACCTTTAAAATATGCCTTCTTTATGAATTGCTGACCCGATGAACCAAAAACACTAACCTCAAATACACCCATGTAAACATCTTTTAGCAAAACCCTTACCCGGTTGCCCTTCGTAGGGTTAGGAAACACACTGACTTCAAAATCACTTGTGCTATTTTGGTTTACACTGGATATTTGCCCTTGAATTCGAATATTATCAATTACCCATCCCCAACCATCTTCAAATGGATCCGAATGCAATTTAAATCGGATCAATATGGTATCCCCGGCAGCAAAAGTATCATATAAGTTAACGTGATGATCCGTAAAATCTTTTGCCGAAGGAGTGGCTTTATAATCATTGACACCCTGATTCCAGATATCTTCGTATGAGAAGTCGTAACCCGGTGCCAATGCTTTCCATTCCAATCCATCTTTAGAACCTTCCACAACTGCATAATCAAAGAAATCTTCATCAGGGTATTCAGAATTTGTTTCACCTGTTTCCAGGTAAGCTATGTCATAGTATTTTAAAAAAGCCATTTCTTCGTCGTTGGAAATAATGATAGGATATTTTAAAGTATAAATTAGATCCACATTTTCCGGATAAGGATGGGGTGAGTGGATGGCATCATTGCTGAACTCTCCTTTTTGAATTGAAAAATAACTACCCACAAAATGATCTAAGTTAACCTCATCATCAAACTTATTGATATAAGAAGTAATGGGCTGCTCAACTGAAACAACTTCCAGATGCTTAACATTTGAGCTATACTTTTGCCCGTTCAAATAACCATATACTTGCAGTTTCTCCGAAGTCTCTATCGAACTTGAAACCGTATCTATCCTATTTCCTGCGCCCACATTCCTATAGGTTTTTACCAACCCTTTGTCGTTATATAGCTCAAAAGAATCCAGTTCAACATCAAACACCGTGCTTAACACATAATCGCCTCTCGGGTTAATCCCGGCGTTATCTATGAAAGGGTGTTTTATCTCGTTGCTCAACTGGGCCATCTTAACCGTCCAAACCCCTAACCCATGGGTTCCCAAAATTACCTCATCACCAACAATCTTTATATCCCAAATGGATACGGCCGGTATCCCGTTGTTTGCATAGGCCCAGGATAATCCATCATCTTCACTTATAAACAAACCTATTTCTGTCCCAGCCCAAATAGTAGGGGTACTGAATGGCATTACCTGCATTGTGTTTACTGCCACATTGGGGAAATTATTACTACTGGTCGCACTCGACCCAATTAAACCAAAACCCGACAAATCCTCCCACGTCTCACCCAGATCTGTCGTTCTTACTATTTTGGGGCGATTGGCCATCGAAAAAACCAAATAGGCCGTTTCCGGATCAACCGGGTGGGTTACAATATCTGTTATCGCCCCCATATTGGCAAAAGGCACAATTGAACTAAAAGTTTCTCCTCCATCTGTTGAAACATGAACTCTGCCTTTGGTAAAACCATCCAGCGCATTCACTCGAACCCCTGCCCAAACAATATCGGGATTGGCGTTGCTGATAGCTATTTTAGGCGTAGAATTTGAGGTGTAGCCCCAATATGTGCCCATAGATATGTTCTTCCAGCTGTCTCCAAAATCACTCGATTTCCACAATCCGGAATTTCCGCCCACAAACAGCAGGTCTGGATCGGCCAGGCAACTTGCAATGCAGGTAACAAAGGGGGCCAACTCCCCATCATCACTATCGGCAAATAAATCGGAGGTTACCGTCCAGGAATCACCGCCGTCTTCCGTTTTCCTCAGTTGGTTATAGTAATATGTTCCCATCATTAATTGCGGCTTGCGAGGATGCCATACCACATCGAAACCATCACCACCAAGAAGGTCCTCCCAATCGCTTAACTTATTGGGATTGATTCCCGAAAGGGCGGAACCATTGTCCTGCAGTCCACCAAAATACTGATATTGCTTGGGGTGACGCGTGATACCATAAAACTGCGACGTAACATATCCATTTGACTTTGATGTCCAAGTAGCGCCGCCATCGCTTGAAGAACCGACACCTCCATCGTTACCCACAATTACAGAGAACGGATTGCCGACACCTTCCAAAACCGTAATATGATGATGGTCGGCATGGGCGTAATTGTCATCCGTTAGGTTCTTTGACCAATCGCTTATTTGCGTAGCCATTAACTCCCTATCCTTTAGGTCATACGAACGAATACTGATATAGCCTTCGGGCAAATTGGGTTCGTCCCACGTGGCACTCTCGGCCAACTTTGGATAAATAGCCGTCATTAATTGGTAATTGCCATTATTTAAACTAACCGAATCACTTTTATTTTCTGCCTCATATAGCACATCATGAACCCATATCAACTCATACCCACCCGGGTAAACGTCAAACTTCCCGTTTTCATTGCCATCAACAATGGACACATGTAACTGTTCCCCAGTTGTTGTATTTATTACCTCAAACGGAATATCCCCATAACCCACATATTCCACCTTACTCGAGTCTTCCGCAAAAACATGGGTAAAATCCGATTCCGAAGCTTTCCTTACCAAACGATGTGCCTTTTGGGATTTTCCAGGACCGAACTGGATTTGAACTTCGTTGAGTTTATTGTTAAACCCAGATAACACACACACCCCTCCGTTAGAATAGCTTCCACCAAAATATTCAAAATCCAATACGGAACTGAAGGTACTTGAAACGCTGAAAGCCTGAGTCCCTGTGGAGGAAATATCATTTCCCAGCTCAAAGCTATATAAATCAATTCCTCCAATAAAACCCCTATCGGTGTCCATTGGATTAACTGCCAACACATTGTTGTACCATCCTTGACTCATTAAAAATTCAGTGGGCGTTCCCGACTCGGTTGCCTTGGCCCATTCCGTGCCGCCATCCTGCGAATAATATACTTTTGAATTTACATCCATGGCATATAGTACATCCGGGTTGTTGCCGGAAACCGCAATCTCAATCCTTTCCGGATCAAACGAAGACATATCATAAACCAGAAACCAGTCCTCACCTCCATTCTCCGTTTTGAAAATCCCCTTGCCGTTTCTGGCCACCCACAAAATATCTTCATTGACAGGATGAATTATAATCCTCTGATATCTGTGGTATTGAGAGAGCGCAGTACCGTCCCAGGATATTCCTCCATCCACCGACTTAAAGACTCCTTGGTTGGTGGCTGCCCATAGTTTATTTTCATCGCTATGCGCAACCACTATGCTATTTACGTAGTAAAACTGGCTATTGCTTGTGGTGGATGTTAAGGCCGACCAGGAGTTTCCCCTATCAACACTTTTAAATATACCGTCGCCGCGCACGGCATCTATATTATAATATCCTTCGCCCGTTCCGGCATAAATCACATCCGGATTGGAAGGGGCCATAGACAAACATACCGTTGCCAGATTGGGTATATCCGGTGAAATGATATCCCAGGAAGCACCTGCATTGGCAGTTTTCCATATTCCACCAGATACAGCTCCTGCAAACCAGGTACTTTTATCGTCAGGATCAACAATAACACACCTGGTTCTACCTCCAATATTTCCTGGCCCACGCTGAACCCACGCCAATGTTTCCGAGGCCGATTTTAGAGAATTTCGATGTGCAATGGCCGATTTCAGAGCCTTAATCTTATAACCTTCCTTATAATCGCTTTGTTCGTTCAGCGAAACCAGCGACTTCAAATACTCCATATACTTATCGGGCCTGTCCGGTTTGGCATAGCCATTTTTTCTGCGTTCAATTTTCTTATTGATATGTTGTTTTAGTATATCGGATGATGCTGTTGGTATCAGCTTTTTATTTGAAACTGATTCTTCCTTGCCCCAATAGCACACGACACCAAAAACCAACAACAAACAGGCAGAAATAAAAACCAGATTTTTTTCCATAAATGCAAGTTAAGAAATAAAAGGCAGCGATTAAAGGATAATAAAAGTATTGAATTTATTCCATAAAAAGATGACCTCATCATAAAATAAAAATCCTATGTAATAACAAGCATATTTAAATTACACGACTCCATTAAGCACCACTTTAACTTTGCAAACTCACATCGTATAGATCCACGTCCTTTGCTTTACCCGACAGTTTTGCACGTTCTATAAAGGTTACCTGATATCCATTGGGTTTTATGCTAATGTTTTCAGCGAAACTCTTTGTTACGATTATCTCCTTACCATATTTCTTACATTGTTTCTGGATGCGTGCCGCCGTGTTTAACACATCCCCATGAAAGGCAAGTTCACTTTTTATTTCACCAACTTCAGCTGCCATTACCCTTCCCGAATTGATGGAAGCGGTAAAAATTGGCATCAGTCCATATTTTTGCTCAAAATGATTTCTATGTTTTTCCAGCTCATCTTTATATAAAAAAAAGAAATCAACCGCTTTGTTAAAATTTTCTATTTTATTGGCATTCCACGTGACCACAACTTCGTCGCCAACATATTGATAAACTCTGCCATAAGTCAACAGCAATGGGTCAGATAATATTCTGAAACAATCCTGAATAAAATCGCTATACTCCTCATGTCCAAGTTTTTCGGCAAAAGTGGTGGAAGACCTTAAGTCCAGAAAAATAAAAATTAAGTTTTCCTCTCTGGGCTTTTGATAATAGCCCATCATTACCCTTCCCAGCTTGGCAAAACCAATTTGATGAAACAAAGTGTGCAACAATTGATTAACATAGCTACCTATGGACAACACAATTAAAAAGAAAAGAATAGTTGGATTAAATAAAAAACGCCCTAAAGCATTAAAAGCTTCAGCCACTGACAACTGCATATCTACCATGTAATGCGCAAAGCCAAGCATAATAGCAAAAGCCAAAAAAACAATTGTATCCATAAAAATGACAATGACTGCCAAACGCCTGATATGGTATTTACGGACTAAAACGGGATACAAGAAATTACGCACATACCAACTCAAAACCGCAAAAATGGAAACCACCACCGAAGACAGTAAAACTTCATCGGCTACAAACTCCATTCCCCTCGACATTATATCGCGAATATTACCACTTTTAGTACCTAACACCCGGATAAAAATAGCGATTCGGATCACAACATTCCAATAGGCCAGCGTCAATAACAAATACGATAAATGATATTTTAATTTTGAGGAGGAGTATTTAGATCTTAAAACCGGTGTCCAGTCCATAACAGCATTATTTACAATGAAACACAAGTGCCATAAAGTTTTTATTGTAGAATGTTAAAAACAAGAAAGCCGCTGTCAAACGTTGTGACAGCGGCCTTCAATCTTTAACCAAACCTAACCCTAAACTATGAGTGCTACAAATATAGCTACTGTATTGTTATTTACAAATAATTTTTAACTTTTTTTTCTATTAAAATCATAAATAATTCACAATTCTAAAAAACATGCATAGTACCTTTTAGTAAAAAAAAGAACCGCTGTCAACGTTCTGACAGCGGCCCTCAATCTTTAACCAAACCTAACCCTAAACTATGAGTTAATACAAATATACTGTAATTTGTATTAACTCCAAATTATTTTCATGTTTTTTTCATAAAAAAATCCAATAATCGTCACAATTAATCATTATCTGTAGCTCATAATTCTATTGTTCATATTCAATGCATGTATTGATTATTTCTAAAAAGGAAATATCTTTACTTAATACACCAAATCATCATTCATATTATGTATAGACTATTTTTATTATGGCTTTCAGCCTCACTATTTGCTTTGGGCTGTTCAAAAAAGAAATCAATGATACCCCACCAACTTCCTCAAGCTCCGATGGCAGAAAAAAAGGACTCCGCCATTACTTTTCACAACCACACCCGGATAGATCCTTATTTTTGGATGCGATTGACCGACGAACAAAAAAATGCACAAAGTCCGGATGAGCAGACTCAAAAAGTGCTTGACTACCTAAATGCAGAAAACGCATATACCGATACGGTAATGCAAAACACCAAACAACTACAAGAAAACCTGTTCCATGAAATTGTGGGTCGTATTAAAAAGGACGATGAATCAGTGCCCTACTTTTCTAACGGGTATTGGTATTACGTTCGATACGAAGAAGGCAAGGAATACCCCATCTTCTGTAGAAAAAAAGATTCATTGGATAATCCTGAGAATATTTTTTTAAACGTCAACGAATTGGCAGAAGGTCATGAATACTATGCCATTGGAAGCTTAACCGTTTCTTTGGATAATAAACTGCTGGCTTTTACCGAGGATAAGGTAAGTCGAAGGATTTATTCCATTCGTTTTAAAAACCTGGATACCGGAGACATCATCAAAGATGAAATACCAAACGTTTCTGCCGGCGGTGCCTGGGCCAACGACAACCAGACTTTCTTTTATACCACAAAAAACAAGGTTTCTCTTTTAAGCGAGAAAATATGGCGGCATAAGCTGGGCAACGATATTTCAAAAGACGTCATGGTATATCACGAAAAGGATCCGTCCTTTTACATCAGTGTTACCAAATCAAAGTCGGACAAGTACATCATCATTGGTGAAAGCAGCACATTGGTGAGCGATTATCATATTTTGAATGCCAACCACCCTACCGGAGAATTTAAACAGTTTACGCCTAGAGGAACGGAACATGAATATTCGATAAGCCACTTTGAAGACAAGTTTTTTATTGTCACCAATCACAAGGCCCAAAACTTCAGGCTGATGGAAACTACAGAAGATGCTACTGATATAAGCAACTGGAAAGAGGTAATTCCACATCGTAAAGACGTGCTGTTGGAAGGCATCGATATCTTTAAAAACCATTTGGTGCTCAGCGAACGTAAAAACGCCTTAAACCACCTCAGAATCATCAACCAAAAAACGAAAGAGCAGCATTATCTGGAATTTGGTGAAGAGGTATATGTTGCAGGCACCACCACAAATCCGGAATTCGACACTGAGATTTTGAGGTATAGCTATAGTTCCATGACCACCCCATATTCAACCATCGATTACAACATGAATTCAAAAACCAAGGACGTAAAGAAGGTAAGTGAGGTGGTGGGTGGTCACACCCCCGAAAATTATCATACGGAAAGGCAATGGGCTCACGCTCGCGATGGAGTGCAAGTGCCTATTTCCATCGTATATAAAAAAGGAACCAAGCTAGATGGGACAGCTCCTTTATTATTGTATGCTTATGGTTCGTATGGCGCGACAATGGATCCGGGTTTTAGTTCCACCCGCTTGAGCTTGCTTGACAGAGGGTTTGTTTTTGCCATTGCCCATATCAGAGGCGGACAATCCATGGGTCGTCAATGGTATGAAGACGGTAAAATGATGAAAAAGATAAATACTTTTAACGATTATATTGACTGCAGCAAATTCTTGATCGAGAAAAAATACACCTCGCCCGATCATCTGTATGCTATGGGAGGAAGCGCCGGAGGATTGCTGATGGGAGCCATTGTTAACATGGAACCCCAATTATACAATGGTGTTATTGCGGCCGTGCCGTTTGTGGATGTGATCAGCACGATGCTGGACGAAACCATTCCGCTAACCACCAATGAGTTTGACGAGTGGGGCAATCCTAAAAACAAGGAAGCCTATGATTATATGCTGAAATATTCCCCATACGATAATGTTAAGGCCCAGGAATACCCGAACATGTTGATCACAACTGGCTTATTCGATTCACAGGTTCAGTATTGGGAGCCCGCAAAATGGTTGGCCAAATTAAGAGACACAAAAACAGATAATAACCTTTTGATAATGCATACCAATATGGAAGCCGGACATGGCGGCGCATCGGGTCGTTTTAAACGATATCGCGAGACCGCACTCGAATACAGCTTTATGTTTATGCTGGAAGGAATTACCGAATAGATCCGGGAAACAGGGCAAATTGTATCGTCTAAACAGATGATGACTACCCGAAAATGAAATGGCTATAGCAATGATGGAAAAGTCACTGCTAAAGCCATTTTTAGTTTAGTTTCCAGGCAGAAACGCTGGCTACAATTGTACATTAACAACAATCACACTTACATTTGCCATCCGTATAATCTTCGCATTCGCATGTACGTTTTTCGCTCCCCTTGCAATCGCAGTTGCAGTTGCATTCTTCATTATTACAACATTTTTCTTTTTCGCTCATTTTCATTTTTTTTAGATGATAATTCTATGGTCACTTAAATAGACGTGCCCTCCATAAAAGGACGCAAAATTTAACACTTACAGTTCTTTTTTTCTATCGAAATTATATCTCCATATTTATCAGCTTGAACCACAGGACAACATTCCAAAAACAAATCCTTCAGTTTTTGCCGGGCTCTCTGCACGCTCGACTTAGCCCGGAATGCGATATGTTCATTAATTGAGCATAATCTTTTTGCGACATATCGCCAAAGGCTGTTTTATCAAGAACATCTTTATAATTCTCAGGCAGCTGATGAACGAATGGCCTTAATCAAACCGAAAAATCCGGGGTATTTTCGTTATCCTCTTGCATTATGATGTTGCTGTCTATCTCCGATTTTTCCGGTTTTACTTTTCGATAGTAATCAATAATGGAATTACGGGTAATTTGATACACCCAACTTGTAATCTTGTCGTTTTCTTTTAATAAATCTTTTTTCAGGTGGATTTTTATAAATACATCTTGCAAAATATCTTCCGCAACCACATTATTGTGAACCCTGCTTTTAATAAACCCAAGTAATTGCAAACTAAAGTTATCCCATATCTTTTTTGTTATCATTTTTAGTTTTATTAGAATAGACGAAAAGATACAGAAAAGACGCAAAACAATACCGGTTTGCTTCAAAAATACCGCATAACTCATGATACTCCCGTTTTGCGCCATTAGAAGTCCATCGGTATTATGTTAATTAACTTGTTACAACCTTCTTAAAGGCATTAAAAACCCATTGAACTTTTTCTATTCTCTTTCCTTTTTAATAAAATCTTTCGTCATGCAAACGCTTGTACTTTCACCCATCGTTCATCTGGAGGCCAGTCTTGATTTTTACAAAAAACTGAATTTTATTACCCTACTGGAAAAACCTAATATTTTATCCGACGGGAAATTTCTTATTGAAATCAATACTGATAAGTATGCCAGGACAGGAATTAAAATCATTCAGGATAGTTGGGAAAAAGAAGTCCAATCGCTCACTGACACCTATCCGTCATTTCCCATTGATAATGGTTATTTAGTCAGGGATAACAATGGAATATGGATTTATTTAATAGAAGGAAATGATTTAGATATCAAATTAGACAAACAACAATCACCTAGTCACCTCGGAAAATTTATGGGTATTAGCGTAGAAACAACCTCCTTCGACATTTCACATGCTTTTTGGAATAAATTAGGCTTTGTACAGGTGAGCGGAACTGCCGAACATGGCTGGATTGTATTGGCTAACCCCGATGGTTTTGCCGTTAGTTTTATGTTGCCTTTAAGTTGTCCCCATTCGTTTACTAATCCTTCAATGACCTTTTTTAACGATGGAAAGAATCTTGAGAATATTGCGAAAATACGTGAGGTTAATATTCCGATTAAAGAAGAAATAACTGCATTTAACCGGGCGGGTATTGCCGACAATATTGTACTACAGGATCCGGGAGGTTACGGCATATTCGTCTTTAACGACTAGTTCCATGCGATGGAGAACGATTAATAATTTACATGTCGCACAGCCCTCCATGCGATGGAGAACGAATAACAATTTACATGTCGCACAGCCCTCCATGCGATGGAGAACGAATTGAGGTTCACAAGAACATGCAATAATAACCGGTATAGATTAGCGGGTTGAGATTTAAGCCAAAAAAACTCGGGGCACGACTCCAAGTCGCACTCCGAGTATCTAAGTTATTTAATGCCGTCGCACGGTTAAAACGGCAAATCTTCTTTATCTCCCGCCGGTGGCACTTCCGCTTCGGTAAAAGGCGGTGGGGGTGTACCGGGCTCAGCCGTTGCCTGAACGCTCTCCAATCTCCAAGCTTCCAGGTTAGAAAAGTAATTTACTTTCCCATCCTTTTCCCACTTACGACCACGAATATTAAAAGACACCTTGATCGGATCTCCTAAGTTAAAAGGATCAAGTTGGGCACATCTGTCTTGTGTCAATTGGAACTTGATATAATCGTTCCAATCCGAGTTGCGCTCGTTCATCACCTCAATTACAAATTCTCTCTTTTTAAAGGATGCACTAATAGTTTGCTCATTATCCTTTACAATCAAATTTCCTACTAATTCAAAATTCATCTATCCAGCTTGTAAATGGTTATTCTTCAATAATCTTAATTGTCTCAATTCCGTCTCCTGCCTCTATGGCATCCACCACATCCAATCCTTCCGTCACGATCCCAAAACAAGTATGGTTTCCATCCAGGTGAGCCGTATTATTGCGGCTATGGCAAACAAAGAATTGTGATCCCCCGGTATTTTTACCTGCATGCGCCATTGAAAGAACACCTCTATCGTGATATTGCCTGTCTGCGTCGGTTTCGCAGTCAATATTATATCCGGGACCACCCATTCCAACCCTTGGGCTGCTCATATCTTTTGAATGGGGGCATCCTCCCTGAATCACAAAATCAGGAATAACACGGTGAAAAGCCAACCCGTCATAAAACCCTTCCTTGGCCAACTTCACAAAGTTCTCAACTGTCTTTGGTGTTTCCTTTTCGTATAAATCCACCTTCATAACACCTTTTTCGGTATGTATTTCTGCTTTAATCATCTTGCAAACGGTTTAATTTTTAAGAAGAACAAAGGTACAATATAAAGTAGCAAGTTCAAATGTTAAAGATAATAGATTTGAGATTTTGAAATAAGTGATGCATACTTTTCAAGCAGACCTGCCGTTTATCCGAACTATCATCTTTTTACAAACCCATCTCCTATATGAAGTTCGTTTGGGCCCATAAAAAAAGAGGGACTAAGCCCTCTTTAGAAAATCCCTATCTGTCTCCAGGCAGGTAATATTTTAATGGACACCTACTATTTTTCGATATCCAATAGCTCAACCTCGAATACCAAAAGTTGATTTGGTCCTATCTGGCCTTGGCCTCTTGAGCCGTAAGCTAAATCTCCCGGGATATAAAGCTTATACTTCGATCCTACAGGCATTAACTGTAATGCTTCTGTCCAACCCGGAATAACCTGTGTAACTCCAAAGGAAGTAGGCTCTCCTCTATCCACTGAACTATCAAAAACAGTTCCATCCAACAAAGTACCGTGATAATGCACTTTTACTTTATCGGTAGTAGTAGGCTTAACACCTTTACCCGCTTTCATCACCTCGTACTGTAAACCACTGGCTGTGGTAACAACACCATCTTTTTTTCCGTTTTGAGCTAAAAACTCCGCTCCTGCTTTTTTATTTTCGAATGCAGGCATTCCCGGCATCAGGTTCTTACGATCTTGAGCAGCTTGAAATGCCGTTTGAAGAAAAGTATTCGCAGTCTGTTGATCAAAAGCTGCTTCATCTTCACCTACTAAAGTGTTAATAAAACCTGCTTTCATCACATCCCAGGAAATACTGTCGAAACTCTGACCCAAACCATCTTTCATTTGCTGAGAGAACTCTGCATTTACAAAAGCGGCTGCCATTGCTTTGGTGTCGATTGAATCGAAAGGCCCTTTAACTTGCTGACTCATTTGTGACGCATTTAAGTAACCTAATGCATAGCTAATACTATCCGTCTCGTTTTTAAGTTCAATTTTCTTTACACTTGGCGCTTGCGTACAGGAAACAGCCATAACAGCTGCTGCACCAAGACCTAAAATAAAATTCTTTATTTGCATGGTTTATTGTGTATGATTAAACAATTTCTAATAATTCTACCTCAAATACCAAAGTGGTATGCGGGCCAATATCCTGTCCAGCTCCCTGCTCACCATAAGCCAGGTTCGATGGCACATAAAGCTTCCACTTTGAACCCAGGGGCATTAACTGTAACGCTTCAACCCATCCGGCAATAACTCCGTTTACAGGGAATACAGCAGGCTCACCTCGCTGAACCGAACTATCGAATACTTTGCCATCGATTAAAGTACCATGGTAATGACATTTTACTTGATCGGTGGCAGCTGGTTTAGCACCGTCCCCTTCAGTTACAACCTCGTACTGCAATCCACTTTCCAATGTAACAACACCTTCCCTCTTAGCATTTTCCGCCAAGAAATCCTGTCCTGCTTTTATGTTTGCTTCAAACTGCTTGCTTTGCAATGCCGTAAAAAATTCATTGATAATTTGATTAGCCTCTTCAGGAGCAATTTCCGGTTTTGTGGCTTCAAGTTGGTGCTTCACCCCCCTTGCAAACGATTCATATTCCAATTCAGCAACACCCGACTTTTGAAGGTTTCCGGCAATGCTTAGTCCTAACGAATAACTTAACTTTTCCATTTATCTTTGTTCCTATTATTTTTAACGGTGGCGAATATAGGCTTTTAGCAGATGGAAAACAAACAGGACAAAAATCTTTAACCTGGGATTAACAATTCATACCACAAGGGAGGAGAATGAGGGAGGAGATCAGGTGGCTGAGCGCAAAGAATAGAGGCGAACAAAGTTTAATTGTACCGCCAAAGATGCGGTCACCGCTTTAATAAAACAAAACCCAACGAAGACCTTCTCCATTGGGTCGAAGTCCTAATTTTAACCAAACACTAAAACCGCAAGAACAATTACAACAACACCTAAAATAAGATTTAAAGTATTAATTTTACTAACTGCTGCGAAACTGCCTTCTGTTGGATTTTTTTTGGCCTTTTTAGCTTTAATACTGAGTAACACCAAAACGACAAGCAATATCACTACAATGGCTAATTTAGCCACCAACAAAGGCATTGCTCCTAAAGCCGCCCAATACGGGGTCATTAAATAGCCGCCTGTTATTATAAGAAGTGTTAAACCTGTTTTTCCTAAATAATTCAAAGAGAGCAAGGCGGTGTTTACTTTTAATTTTCCTTCCGAATCGAATTTACTGGCTACCCTACTTAAAACAAAGGCCGAAAGTGCAGCACCAACAAAAGTCGCTACAGATAATAGGTGTATAATTAACATTGGATTTCTCATGGTCGTATTTTTACATGTTTAGATATTCAAACCATGATTGAGAAGAATTGTTTAAAAATAGTTATCAGTTCACAGTCTACAGTCCACAGTGTGATTGACTGCTGACTGCTGACTGTTGATTGCATTACTTACCCGGATCAACCTCAAATAAAATCTGGTCCTTCATAACAGTTTCTTCGGCCTTAACGTGTATGTTTTTTATTTTTCCATTCACCGGACTGGTAATTTCGTTTTGCATTTTCATGGCCTCTAAAATCAACACAGGTTCACCTTTATGCACTTCATGGCCTTCGCTCATAAGCACAGCCACAATCTCGCCTGGCAATGGTGCATTTACTTTTGAAACTTTTTTACCCGAATCTTTTGCCAATTTTTGTTTCCTTCTGCTGGCAAGCTCTGTGTCGATAGTGAAGTGATAGGTATTACCATTGATCATCACAGAAACCTCGTTTTGCTTCAGGTCTAGCACCTCCCCTACGTGTGTTTTGTCATTTATCTTAATCAAAAACTCATCGTTTTCAATGTCTTCAATTTCGATATCTGCTCTGCGGTTATTTATTTTATGTAACTTATTATCTCTAACCTGTATGTTTACTTTCTTATCACCAGTTAGTGTATAATTTTTTGTATGATGTATCAGTTTCATATAATTGTTTTTAGTGTCAAGACATAGGTGTTAAATACCAAGATAACGAACACAATACACTGTGTTAAAAATAAATTAGAAAAGCGTTTTTCATGTAAGCGGGAGTCAAAATACAAGACTTTCGATATTAAAAAAAGGAGTTTACTTTTGTAAATGACAGTTTTTTTAAAAAAACGAGAATAATGCTGTATTTGGCTACCGATTCACAATTAAAAACTATCCTTTAATTTTTTTACTCATGGCCCAGGCAGACACTTGCTTATCGTCCAGCTCGCCGGAATTAATTTTAGCCTGCTCGTTTAAATAGGCTTCCATGGCTAAGGCGGCAGCGGCAACAATCTCATTATCCTCCTGGTAGTAACTCTGTTCCAAATCTTTTTCAATAAATGAAGTGGTATATTTTCCCTTTACAAAAGAAGGGGTTTGCATTACCTGCTTAAAAAACGGAAGGGTAGTCTTAACTCCTTTAATGATGGTGTCATTTAAAACCAAACGGGAATTCTTGATCGCCTCGTTCCTTGTTTTCCCGGTAATGATTAGTTTTGCCACCAGCGAATCAAAACTAGAAACCACCACTTTACCGGTTTGATAACCGGAATCACAGCGTAAGTATTTCTTGTTAGGTACTTCCATATGTTCAATTAGTCCGGTAGAGGGGGCAAAACCCGCTTGTACATCTTCTGCATTCACCCGCAGTTCTATCGCCCATCCGTTAATTTGAATATCTTCCTGTTTTAACGATAACTTTTCGTCCTGTGCAACTTTAATTTGCTGTTCGATGATGTCCACACCGGTAATTTCCTCTGTGATTGGATGTTCTACCTGAACCCGGGTATTCATCTCCATAAAATAATGATTCAGCTCATCATCCAAAAGAAACTCAACCGTACCCGCACTATAATATTTGGTGGCTTTACATATCTTCACCGCATCGGCACCAATCTTCTGTCGAAGCTCTTCGGTCAGTGCTGCGGATGGTGCTTCTTCCAACAGCTTTTGGTGTTTGCGCTGAATACTGCATTCTCTTTCGTACAAATGAATAATGTTACCATGCTTGTCGGCCAGTACCTGAAACTCAACATGGCGAGGATTCTCCACATACTTCTCAATCAACATAGAATCGTTATCGAAAAGCGACCTGGCCTCATTGGTAGCCAGCTTAAACATTAACGGGAGCTCTGTTTTTTTGCGCACCACACGCATCCCTTTACCCCCACCTCCGGCAACGGCTTTAAGAATTATTGGATAACCAATACTTTTAGCGGTTTCCTCCGCCTCTTCCAAAGTAGTAATTACGCCCTTACTACCCTGCAGCACAGGGATTTTGTTCTTAACCGCCATATCCCGTGCCATACCCTTGTTACCCATTTTGCTAATGGCTTTTGAAGAAGGCCCAATAAAAATTATTTGGTTACGTTCGCATTCCCGGGGCAAAAATGGATTTTCTGAAAGAAACCCATATCCGGGGTGTATAGCGTCAATTTTATATTCTAATGCTGTTTCTATTAATTTATCGATGTTTGTATAAACATTTATAAAGGTATTGTCAGATACATCAATCACCTCATCGGCATGATCGAGATGCAATGCATTAGGTTCGTGGTGCGACATAAACATATAGGTTTTAATACCCATACTTTTAGCTGTTCGGGCAATTCGAATAGCTATTTCGCCACGATTGGCAATTAAAATTGAATTAATTTTCATGATTTTATTAGATAAGAGACTGGAAGATAAGAGATAATAGGCTCTTTACAATGCTCAAGTCTGTTAATTTTAATTGTTTTAAGTACCGATAATAGTTCTGAAACCAAATGCAGTTCATCTACATATCTATTATCTAAAGCGGTATATTCCCGTGTTTACGTGCCGGGTTTTGTTCAACTTTGTTTTCGAGTAAAGCAAACGCGTTAATAATTACTGCCCTGGTTTCCGAAGGATCTATTACCTCGTCGATATACCCTTTTTCATCGGCCACATACGGATTGGCCACGTTTTCTTTGTAATCGGCAATCAACTTGCGTTTCAACTCTTCGGGATCTTTGGCACTTGCCAGTTCCTTCCTGTTCAATATTTTTACGGCACCTTCGGGTCCCATAACAGCTACTTCGGCTGTTGGCCATGCAAAATTGAAGTCTCCTCCCATATTTTTGCTGTTCATTACAATATAAGCCCCACCAAATGCTTTTCGCAAAATTACCGTAACTTTAGGTACCGTAGCCTCTGCAAAAGCATACAACAATTTGGCGCCGTGCATAATAATCGCATTTTGTTCCTGACTTTTACCTGGCATAAATCCTGGAACATCTTCCAATACCAGTACAGGGATATTAAACGAGTCGCAAAAACGCACAAAACGTGCAGCCTTTTTAGATGCATTGATGTCTAAACATCCTGCCATTACTTTGGGTTGATTGGCCACCAAGCCAATTACATGGTTGTTCAGCCGGGCAAGTCCTATTACAATATTTTGGGCGTGTTTTTCCGCAATCTCAAAAAACGATCCTTTATCCACAATCAAACGAATTACATCCACCACATCATACGGTTTGTTCGCATCATCAGGCAATAACAAAGAGAGTTTTTCAGGTTTACCCGGTTCAATATCCTCGTCGCGATTTACCGGCGGATGCTCCACATTGTTGGATGGCAGATAACTCAAAAGTTTTTTAACACCCATCAGCGTATGCTCCTCATCGGAAAAAATCATATCGGCCACGCCACTTTCCGTGGCATGTACTTCTGCACCTCCCAGATCTTCGAAAGTAACATCTTCGTTTAACACCTCCTTAACAACCTCGGGGCCTGTAACAAACATATACGAGGTATCCTTGGTCATAAAACGAAAATCAGTGAGCGCAGGGGAATACACCGCTCCACCTGCTGCGGGTCCCAGTATTACAGATATCTGCGGAATTACACCGGAGCTCTTAACATTCTGCATAAAAATACCGGCATATCCGGCTAAACTGGCCACTCCTTCCTGTATTCGGGCACCCCCGGAATCTATCAGGCCAATAATGGGATGTCCCATTTTTAGCGACATTTCCTGTACTTTTTGAATTTTACGGGCATGAACACTTCCTAAAGAACCACCCATAAAAGTGAAATCCTGGGCAAACAAAAATACTTTTCGGCCATTGATGGTTCCGTTTCCTACTATAACGCCATCGCCATATTTTTTTTCACTTTCGTTTCCCAATGGCTTTACAAAAGCATCTATTTCACGAAAACTGCCCTCGTCCATTAAAAATTCAATTCTCTCTCTGGCAGTCAGTTTTCCCTTGGCATGTTGTTTCGAAAAATAAGTTTCATCGTACTGGCTTTGAAGGCTTTCGTTTCGTAAATGAAACTTCTTAAATGGAATCCTATTGTCGTTCATAGGTATATACTTAGTTGATAGTTGTATTGGTGGCTACCGAAAATGTTTTCAGTAACCGAAGTTAATCAAGTAATTCGTTAAATAATAATTATTTTTCGCGTATTTGGTTTGTTCGATGTACAAGTAACACCAAACCATTCTTAATTGTTTATCCCCAATTTCGTTGGCAAAATAGTAAGATTTCCTAAACAAAAAACATACATATCTGCTGTAAAGCATAATTTTACTATTTGAACTATTTGTTCATGTCCTATGTTTTGCGATTTGCAAAAAACTAAAATTATCGCTAAATTTTCAGATTCATAAACGTATTGTTCAATAGTTTGATACCGTTGATACAGACAGATATGCTAAAAGTATAACCCGGACAACATTACTATGCTTGAAAAAATAATTAATTTCAGTGTAAAGCATAAGCTCATCGTCATTCTTTTTACGATATCCATTGTGCTCTTTGGTGTACATGCCATTTTTAAAATACCGGTAGGAACCGTACCTGACATCACCAACAACCAGGTACAGGTAATCACAACATCAGGAAATCTCTCCACCCAGGAAATTGAGCAGTTTATCACGGCTCCGGTAGAAATGGAGATGGCAAACTTACCCGGAGTTATAGAAATCCGGTCGATTTCCAAATTTGGCATTTCGGTGGTGACGGTGGTGTTTGAAGAAAATCTTGGCACCTATTTGCCAAGACAGCTCATTGCTGAAAAAATTAAAAGCGCCTCCGCCAATATTCCTGAAGCCTACGGCACTCCCGAAATGGGCCCCATATCCACCGGCCTGGGCGAAATTTACCAATATATCGTTGATGTTAAACCCGGATACGAGGGCAGATATACAGCCATGGAATTAAGAACCATTCAGGATTGGGTGATAAAGCGCCGGCTATCCGGAATAAATGGCGTGGTAGAGATTAACAGCTGGGGCGGCTTTTTGAAACAATACGAAGTGGCTATTGATCCGTTCAAATTAAAAAGCATGGGCATTACCCTGATGCAAATATTTGTAGCTCTGGAAAACAACAATAACATTACCGGAGGTTCTTATATTGAAAAAACCAACCAGAGCTATTTCATCCGTGGAGATGGGCTGGTAAAGTCGCTCAGTGACATAGAAAATATATTAATAGAAAATAATTCAGGCACTCCTGTTCTGGTGAAAGATGTTGCAGAGGTGAATTTTGGTTATGCCAATCGTTATGGAGCAATAACCGCAAATGGAAAAGGCGAAACCGTGCTCGGCCAAATAATGATGTTGAAGAATGCAAACTCAAAAGAAGTTATAAACGAAGTAAAAACCAGGGTAGCAGAAATTCAAAAGAACCTGCCCGAAGGTGTCTTCGTGAATCCAATATTAGAACGTAGTGAACTGATTTCGAAAACCTCAAACACTGTCGCCGAAAACCTAATTCTGGGTGCCATCATCGTTATGTTGACGGTACTTTTATTGCTAGGGAACTTGCGCTCTGCTTTGGTCATAGCTTCTATGATACCCCTTGCTCTCCTATTTACCATCTCCATGATGTATGTTTTTGGGGTGGATGCAAATCTGATGAGCCTGGGCGCACTCGATTTTGGAATTATCATTGATGGAGCGGTCATAATAGTGGAATATATTGCTATTAAAACCACGCTCAAAAGAAAGGATCTTATCAATGGCTCAGGGGAGGAACGACAAAACCTAATGGATAAAATATCTTTTGAAGGCTCGTCCAAAATGATGAATTCAGCCATTTTCGGTCAAGTCATCATACTTATTGTTTTTATTCCAATCTTGTCCCTTACAGGCGTTGAAGGCAAGATGTTTCGGCCTATGGCGCTGGCCTTTTCATTTGCCATAATAGGTGCCATGGTCATGGGCTTAACCTGGTTGCCCGTTGCCTCTTCGTTATTTTTGCGCCCCCAGAAAAGTGAACAACCCAATTTTTCCGATAAGTTTATGGAAATGGTTAAGCGCTCATATACACCCGTTATGCATTGGTCGTGCCGTAATAAACGACTTGTGCTAGGGGTAGCCGTTGCTGTATTGGTTTTGACCGGAGGGCTGTTTTACAACATGGGTGGAGAATTTGTGCCAACACTGGACGAAGGCGACTTTGTTATTCAGCCCGTGTTAAAAACCGGGACATCCCTAACAAAAACGGTTGAAACCACCACTAAAATGGAAGGAATACTAATAAAAGCCTTTCCTGATGAGATCGATCAAATCGTTTCGCGGATTGGGGCTGCCGAAGTCCCAACGGATCCTATGTCGATAGAGGAAATTGACATGATCATCAAACTCCAACCAAAAAACGAGTGGATACATGCTGAAAACAAGGAAGAACTTGCCGACAAGTTCAAAGAAGCTTTAGAGATTATCCCGGGCATTGAATACGAGTTTACCCAGCCCATAGAGATGCGTTTTAACGAACTGATTACGGGGGTAAGATCCGATATCGCTATCAAAGTGTTCGGTGAGGATTTGGATTATATCAATACGAAAGCGGCTGAAATTAAAAACTTGATAGCTGACATTCCGGGTGCGGGAGATATTATCCTTGAAAAAACAACCGGGTTGCCGCAAATAAAAGTAAGCTACAACCGAAATAAAATGGCCTACTATGGCATAGATATAAATACTTTGAATTCGTATATATCCACGGCTTTTGGAGGAAAAATAAGCGGTGTGGTATTCGAAGGAGAAAAACGCTTTGATATGGCGATGCGTTTCAACCAGAACAGCAGAACCGATATTAACAACATACGCGAGCTACAGGTACCGGTCATCAACGGAGTCCAAGTTCCCTTATCTGAATTGGCCGATATTAAATATACAACCGGCCCAGCCAAAATATCCCGGGACAATACGCACCGGCGTGTGGTAGTCAGTGTCAATGTCAGAAACCGCGATTTGCAATCCGTTATCGAAGATATCCAAACCAAAATTGACGAAAACGTACGAATGAGACCAGGCAACTACATTGAATACGGGGGACAATTTGAGAACCTAAAAAACGCTACCAATCGACTGATGTTAGCTGTTCCCGTAGCTATGTTGCTTATATTTATATTTCTTCATTTTGCTTTTCGGTCGGTCAAGGATGCCATTATGATTTACACGGCCATTCCCTTGTCGGCAGTTGGTGGTGTACTGTTACTCTGGCTTAGAGGCATGCCTTTCAGCGTATCGGCTGGGGTTGGCTTTATTGCATTGTTTGGTATTGCGGTTTTAAACGGAATAGTATTGATAGAACACCTAAAAGAACTGCAAAAAGAAGGAAAACACACCATGCGGGAGTTAATAATAAAAGGAACCAAAGATCGATTACGCCCTGTGATGCTGACGGCAGGTGCTGCCGCCATGGGTTTTCTACCCATGGCCATTTCCACAGGTGCGGGAGCCGAAGTACAGCGTCCCCTAGCCACGGTTGTAATTGGAGGCCTTATCACATCTACCATGCTCACAATGATCGCTTTGCCTTTATTGTTTGAAATATTTTACAATGTAACAGCTATTAAACTTTTTCCATTTAGGGTGATACGAAGCAAATGCACCGTTGTCATTCTTTTATTCGCATTTTTCAGCGTTACAGGCACAGCACAACAAAAGCAATTGGACCTGAATCAGATTGTTGATATTGCCCTGCAGAACAATCAGAAAATAAAGGCTTATACCTTAAATATTGAGCAAAGCAAAAGCTTGAAAAAAGCTTCTTTTGATATTAACAAAACCAGTATTGCGTATAGCACGGACGAAAATAACATCGCAGAAAACAACCATCCACTCAACGTATGGGCAATAGGTCAGGAAATTAGTTTTCCTACTTTGTATTTGAAAAACAAAAAAGCCGGTAAGATTAATATTTCAATTGCTGAGCTAGAATTAGAATTACTAAAAAATGAGCTTAAAAGAAATATAGCCGATGTATTCTATAAATACCAAATGCTGCTCAATAAAAAACTGGTGTATGACGATCTGGATAGCCTGTTTTATGAATTGCATCTGCAAACACAAAAACGATTGAAACAGGAAGACGCCAGTTATTTGGAGATGCTTAACATAAAAGCCAAACGCAATGAAATCTTGGCGTTGCTAAATGGCACCCAATTAGATATTCAGAGCGAATACAGCAACCTGAAAACATTGATGAATTATCAGGATGACTTTGAGATCTCCAATCTCCCAGAGATGATTGAAACGCCACAAGGCACACAAGCCACATCTCACCTAGAGCAGTTTTACCAGTACAAAAACGATTATTCCAATGCCTTAATAGAAATAGAAAAACAGAAGGTACTGCCCGATTTGTCACTCAACTATTTTGTAGGCAGCAATAGCTACGACAACGCTAAAAACTATCATGGTTTTGAAATTGGTGTGGCCGTGCCCTTATTTTATGGGAGTCACTCCGCCAAAATTAAAGCGGCTAAATTTGCCAGCAGCGCACAACATTTGCAAAACGAATATAAATCCATTGCGTTCAAAACCCGTTTGAAAGCGTTGAAAAACGAACAGTTAAAACACAAAACCCTGATTGACAATTATATTTCGTCAGGAAAAGAGCTGCAAGAAGAACTGACCAGAACCACTTTAAAATCATACCAGTTGGGGCAAATCGGCTTTCATCAATTTATCAACGGGTATGAAAATGCCCTAAAAATAAAAATCGATTATTTAGAAAACCTTTATCAGTATAACCGCTGCACATCTGAATTAATGTACATATCCGAATAAACAACTCCGCCATGAACAATAGAATAAACACCCTCCTATTCGCCATTATCTTGCTCTTGACAGCCTGCAAAAACCAGGCGGTTGAGTCTGATGACAATTCTGGTTTAGAACTGATTGAAATTAGCAAACTACAATTTCAGTCGGAAAACATGGAGTTAGGATCAATAGAGTCCATTCCATTTGCAGATAAGCTCCATTTTACGGGAACAGTTGTTTCTTCTCCCAATGGAACAGCGATCATCAGCGCACCTATTGCAGGAACCATAAAAAGTATTCGTGTTGCCAATGGTGATCAGGTAAAAAAGGGAACTCCCGTAATTGAGATTTCAGGCCTGGACATTATCGATTTACAGAAAGATTTTGCCGAGTCTGCGGCTACCCTTCATCGCCTAACAAAAGAGTTTGAACGAACCAGTAATTTGTTTCAGGAAAACATTGGTGCCCAAAAAGACTTTATGCAATCGGAAAGTGAATATAAGGTGGAATTGGCCAGGAACAATGCACTTAAAATAAAACTTGAAAACGCCGGATTAAACACTACGCCAATTGCCAATGGCAAATTCTCAGCAAGCTATACTTTAAAAACACCAATTGATGGTTATATTACGCAATTGAATGCAGTTATTGGTCAATTTGTGGAACCGCAGGTCGCATTGTCCGAAATTGTCGATCAATCTACCTTCCGTTTATCCATTCCTATTTTCGGTAAGGACATCGGGAAAATATTTAACGGCCAAAGAATTGAATTTAATACTACCGGTAGTAGCCGCAATGCTTATTACGGTAAAATCACTCATGTTGGAAAAACCATAAATTCAACCACCAAAGCCGTCGAATGCTTTGCCAACATAGAGAATGTTACAAATATGGTAAACCATCAGTATGTTGAAGGAGATATCATATTAACAGAAGATTCCGCTTTGGCCATAAATACATCCGCTGTTTTAAATAGCGATAATGATCGATTTATTTTACTCCTTCATAATGAAACCAATGAAAGTTATTCCTTTAAAAAGGTAAAAGTAAATATAGTTCGCGAAAATAACCTTTATTCCGAACTGAAAGAAAAAATAAACCTCAGTGGAAAAGTACTTACCAAAGGTGCCTATAACCTTACGATTGAATAATATTGGATGAGATACGTTCAACTGATGCCTGCATCAATGTTTAATGAAAATCTGATTTTTTGTGTTAATTTAGCGCGACAGAATACGCCCCAATAAAACCTGTTGATTATTCCTATACCAGTTGTTGGTTTAGTGGTGAGGAATAGTCAAAATCGATGTTTATTTAGTTGTGGCGCCTGCTTATTTTTATAAAATGTAAGAGAAATAATTTATCGGTCGACTGGCACGCAGTTTGTCGATATAACATTGCTCTCATCATATAACATCCGCAAATTGAAAAAAAAATTAACCGAAATCATAAAGCAAATATCAAAAGGCGAAAGTGTCGATCTTTCTCTCCACAACCTCAAATCGGACCTAGAAAAAATCGCGGATCGTGACGAAAAGGACCTATATTATTCTATCATCGATCTTGCCCACAAAAACAACGAATCCCGGAATTTTATTACAGAATTATCCAAAGGGAACTTTGAAACACAGGCTCCGGAAAACAACCCATACATAGCTCTTTTCAAGCAACTGCAAACCAACCTAAACCACTTAATGTGGCAAATTCAGCGTATCTCGGAAGGCGATCTGCATCAAGACTTTAGTTACCTGGGAGACACATCCTTCTATTTTAACAAACTTATTTTTACGTTACAGGAAAGAAAATTGGTTGAAAGAGCACTGAAAGAAAGCGAGCAAAAATTCAAAACCATCATCGAAACGTCTCCTGATGGAATTGCGATAACAGACCTGGACGGAAAAGTAGAATTTGTTACCGCTAAAATAGTTTCGATGTGGGGATATGATTATGAAGATGAGATCATCGGTAGGAATGCACTGGAATTTGTTGACCCAAGCTTTCACGACAAATCGGTATTCTTTATTTCGGAAGTGATAAAAGGCAATTTAACCGGTGCCGCCGAATATTTAATGGTCCGTAAGGATGGCAGCAAGTTTTATAGCGAGGTCAACACCAATGTGCTGCGCGATGGGAACGATACACCTGTTGGGGTGTTGTATATTGAACGAGATGTTACCCAACGAAAGGAAATCGAGGAGTTGATTAGCGACCAGATTGATCAACTATCCCAGTTAAATGCTACAAAAGATAAGTTTTTTAGGATAATAGCCCATGACCTCAAAAATCCTTTCAATTCTTTACTGGGATTATCCAAAATACTGTCCGACAGCGTAAAAAACGGCAACTTAGATCAAATACAACAGTATGCTAATTCAATTACCGAAGCGGCTACACACACCTTTAAATTGCTTGAAAATCTGCTGGATTGGTCTCGCCTTAGATCCAATAAGCTGAATACAAACCCACAAAGATTTAGACCTTCGGAAGCCATCAACGCAATCATTTCACAAGCAGATCAACAAGCAAAGGCAAAGGGGATTCAATTGTTGTCGAAAATAGAATGTGACCTTGAAATATGGGCAGACCAGGACATGCTTAAAACCGTATTGCGAAATCTGGTTTCCAACGCCTTAAAATTTACAGGTGAGGGAGGAACGGTGCAAATAACCACACAATGCATAAAACACGGCATCCAATTCGGAATTTCGGACAACGGAGTCGGTATCCGAAAAGAATATCTCGACAAACTTTTTAGAATTGACAGCAAACTATCGGAAACAGGAACTGCCAGGGAGAGAGGTACAGGTTTAGGTTTGATTCTCTGCAAAGAATTTGTTGAAAAAAACAACGGTAAAATTTGGGTGGAAAGCGAACTTGGGAAAGGTAGTGAATTTAAATTTACCGTACCGGTAAAGTAAGTAGCTTTCTAACTTATTATAGATATAGATACTGCTCAAATGTTGATCATAGCCGCTCCTATTAGAATGAACCTAAATTATAAAACTTAATGATTCGAAACTAAGCATTTATGCCGCAATTTTACCAAGGGGTATGGTTGTTTTATTCTCTTGCCATAAAACAATGGGAAGCCATTGCTTCAACTAAAGAGGTTATTGCCTGAACTAAAGTGGGCATTGTTTGAATAATAGTAGGCTTTGCTTGAACAATAGTAGGCTTTGCTTGAACTAAAGCGGGCATTGCTTGAACTAAAGAAGGCTTTGTTTAAACTAAAGAGGTTATTGCCTGAACTAAAATGGGCATTGTTTGAACTATAGAAAGTATTGCTTGAACAAAAGTGGGCATTGCTTGAACAAAAGTGACTAGCCGGATCATTTTCACCTATCATTATAAAATGCCACCTGGCTTTAAAAGCCACCTTAACTTTAACCCGCAATATGCATTAGAAAATCTATTACACATTAAAATTGTTTCAAAACAAGACACTCCGCTGCTTCACTTCAACTCACCATAACGATGAAAACCTAGTAAGATTGCACTTTCAATGTTCACGAGGAAGTTCTATTGCATAATCCGGGTTTAACATTCTTAAACACTTCCTCCCTTAAATTTAAGAAGACACCAACCATTCCCCATCCAATTCCGTCATCATTTATTTCAATCAGAAATTTAACCATTTCGTTTTATTTAAACATTACGCGCACGTATTCAAATAATACATTTGTAACGTCATAAAACCGATAAAAATAAAACCTAAAATAATTAAGATGAAAAGTAAAAGTTTATGGCTCTCAATGCTAGTTTTGATTGCCGTAGTATTTACATCGTGTGGCGATAAGTGCGCAACACAGGAAGCAGAACAAGTAAGGTATGTAAAGTCAAGTGAAGTGTTGCCCGCCAACGGAAACAGCAAACTAATTTACAATGGAGTGGTAAAGGAAAACCGACAAGTTACGTTATCCTTTAAAGTGGGTGGCCCGGTTCAAGAGTTATTAGTAGATGCAGGTGACTATGTGCAAAAAGGTCAAGTACTAGCACGTATAGATAAACGTGATTACAATGTACAAGTTCAGGCCACGGAAGCCCGATACACCCAGGCGAAAGCGGAATACGAACGATACCTGGAACTTTACGAACGCAAAAAACTTCCGGAAAACACTTTAGATCAGCTAAAAGCAGGTTATCTAATGGCTAAAAGCCAATATGAAGCTGCCACAAATGCTCTAACCGACACCGATTTAAGAGCTCCTTTTGCCGGATATGTAAACCAAAAGCTAATTGAAAACTTTGAAACAGTCGGCGCCGGTCAACCTGTCGTGGAGTTGCTTGACTTTTCAGATTTAGAAGTGGTTGTCAGTATCCCTGAAGGACAGATCAATGCGATGAACGAGATAAGCAAAATAACATGCGATATTAAAAATGCGAACCAGTTCAATATTCCTGCTAAAGTAAAAACCTTAAGCAAAAAGACTGGCGACGATCGTATGTTTGAAGCTAAAATACTATTGCAAGGCAACGACCTAAACAAAGGCATTAAACCCGGTATGGTGGCCAAAGTAAACGTTTTAAAATTCGAAGAAGGTGAAAACGGAATGTTGGTTCCTATTGAATCTGTTTTTGCCGAAGCCGGGAAAAAACATGTTTGGATTATTTCTGAAGACTCAACTGTTGAGAAACATGAAGTCTTTGCATCTAAAGTTCGCGAAAATGGTTTAATCGAAATTAAAAACCATATCAAAGCAGGCCAGCAAGTAGTAACTGCCGGTGTGCATTCTTTAATCGAAGGCCAAAAAGTAAAAGTTTTACCTAAACAATCTGAAACAAATATCGGAGGTTTACTATAATGAGTAAAGGAATGTTAGAAAAGGTATTGAATCAAAAGGCGTTTATCACCACCCTTTTGTTTACTGTGTTTTTGGGAGGTTTTCTTGCTTTTGATGGCTTAGGAAAATTAGAAAATCCGGAAATTCCAATTAAGTCGGCCGTTGTGATGACTCCTTATCCAGGCGCTTCTGCAGCAGAAGTAGAGTTAGAAGTAACCGATGTACTGGAAAAAGCTATACAAAAACTAGAGAACATCGATTTTGTGGAATCCCGTTCTGTTGATGGCATGTCTGAGATTACTGTAAATGTTAGTGACAAAGTACGAACACCCCAAATGCCGCAGTTGTATGATCATCTGCGAAGAAAAATTAACGATGCCAAGGGTAGCCTCCCTGAAGGAGCAAGCGAACCGATAGTAGTGGATGATTTTGGTGATGTGTATGGTATATTTATATCGGTCAGTGCCGATGGTTATTCGTACAGTGAACTGAACGATTATGTAGAGTATATTAAACGTGAATTATTGTTGGTTGATGATATTCGTAGAATCGAAATTTTCGGTCAACAAACAGAAACAATTGATATCAAGTTCTCTACTGAGAAATTTGCTTCACTGGGTATTAACCCAATGTTAATTGTTCAATCTATCAATGACCAGGCAAGTATCGTAAATCCGGGAGATGTGGTAGTGGGTACCGAACGTATCAGATTAAGCCTCGGTGCCAAATTTAAAAGTATCGATGATATCAAGAACTTATTGGTGCAGGTGCCAGAAGGTGGTTCTTTTGTTTTAGGCGAAATTGCAACGATAGAAAGAAGTTTTTATACGCCACAAAGAAGTGCTTTTAAATACAACGGGAAAGCTGCCATGTCGTTGGCTATTTCGGTAGAAAGTAAAGTAAACGTAGTTAAGATAGGAAAGGTATTTGACGAAAAAATTGCAGATATTCAAAAAGATTTACCAGTAGGTATCGAAATCAACAAAGTTTACTTTCAGCCCGATGCGGTTAGTACTGCCATCAAAGGTTTTATGATCAACCTGATTGAATCGGTATTAATTGTAATCGTTGTACTGTTATTTGCAATGGGGCTTCGTTCCGGTTTACTAATTGCTAGTGGACTTATTTTTACCATACTGGCTACATTTATTGTGATGCAGGCTATGGGGATTGAACTACAGCGTGTATCCTTGGCAGCCATCATTGTGGCAATGGGTATGTTGGTAGATAATGCCATTGTGATTGCCGATGGAATTCTGATAGACCTTAAAAAAGGTGTGGAGCGCAAAAAAGCTTTTGTCAATACCGCTCAAAAAACAGCTGTTCCACTATTAGGAGCCACGGTTATTGCCATCCTGGCCTTTATGCCATTAGGGTTTTCTCCAGGAGGGGCCGGTGAATTTTTAAAGTCACTTTTTTACGTATTGGCCATTTCTCTTTTCCTGAGCTGGGTATTTGCCATGATTCAAACACCCTACATGGCCAGTTGGTTTTATAAGAAGGATGGGCTGAAAAAGGACGGTGAAGACAAAGATCCATATGATAATGGTATTTACAGATGGTTTAAAAATACCCTGAAGCAAATGTTATGGCACAAATCAGTATTTATAGCCATTACAACTATACTATTGTTTATATCCTTATGGTCCTTCAAATTTGTTAGGCAAGAGTTTATGCCAGGACTCGACTATGCTCAGTATGTAATTGAGTATTGGTTACCACAAGGTAGTGATATATATCAGGTAGAAGAAGATCTGGACAATGTATATGAAGATTTGAAAGATTGGGATGGCGTAGAAAGCATCACCATGGCCATAGGACAAACACCTGCCAGGTATACGTTATTACGTCCGATGAATACATTGAACAGCAACTATGGCGAGTTGATTATCGACGCAACGGATTTTGAAGCATATCAAAAATCATCAGCTGAAATCCTTCCATTTCTGCAGAAAAAATATCCGCAGGCGTTTGTAAGGGTGAGAACCTACAGCCCAATTTTTAGCGAGTATCTGGTAGAAGCTAAATTTACAGGACCCGATCCAGCCGTATTACGCGACCTGGCCAAACAAGCAAAAGAAGCGATGCGAGCCAGCCCGTTAACGCAAGTGGCCACCGATAACTGGAAAAACCAATCCAAAATATTAACACCTGAATATTCTGTTGATCAGGCAAGATTAACAGGAATCTCCAGGAGTAATGTGGCTAATTCATTGGCCATAGCTTCTAACGGCATGCCTGTAGGTGCATTATACGAAGGAGTAGACATGCTCCCGGTAATTTTAAAAATGGAAGAACCTATTGGAAATCATGTTGAAAACATAGAGTCGGTACCGGTTTGGAGTAACGCCATGACGAGCACACCGCTTGGTCAGGTTATCGATTCCGTGAACATAAGCTGGCAGGACGGAACCATACGTCGATACGATGGTATCAGAGCCATCAAGGCACAATGCAACCCGGTTGCAGACGTTACCGCTCCTGAGTTATGGAACTCTGTTCACGAAGGTGTTGAGGCTATAGAACTGCCTCATGGTTACCAACTAGAATGGTTAGGTGACCATAAAGATAGTGCAAAAGCAAACAAGAATTTGTTTGCTCTGTTACCATTGGCACTTGGACTTATGGTACTGATTATCATTCTACTGTTTAACAACTTAAAACAACCAATGATTGTAATGGGCGTTGTACCAATGGCTTTAGTTGGTGTTGCCCTTGGGCATCACGTAATGGCCACCCCATTTGGTTTTATGGGAATTATTGGTACACTGGGACTAATTGGAATGATGATTAAAAATGCTATTGTTTTACTCGATGAAATCAACTTTGAAATTAATCAGGGGGTAGATCAGTTGAATGCTATCATCAATTCCGCACTTTCAAGGATGCGTCCTGTGATGATGGCTTCTTTAACTACTATTTTAGGTATGATGCCATTATTGTTTGATGTGATGTTTAAGGGTATGGCAGTAGCGGTAATGTTTGGTCTGTTAATCGGATCATTGGTTACCTTATTAGTAGTACCTGTATTGTACGCCATTCTTTACAGAGTGAACACTAAAGTTTTACATGATTAACTGGCATGACCAGAATAAATTATTAAACATATGAAAGGTTATTCAAAAATTATAATATTAGGCATAGGATGGGTAGTTTTTGGACTATCCTCCGAAGCTCAAAAAAAACCTTTAAACCTTGAGGAGACTCGTAACCTTGCGTTGGAGTTCAACAAGAGTTTAAAGATATCTGCCTTGCAAAAAGTAGAAGCAGAAGCACAAAGAAAAGAAGCTTTCACCAATTACTTACCAAGTATCGATGGTAACGGGTCTGCTTCCTTAATACCCACATTGGATAATATTGAACTGCCAGGTTTCCAGTTACCAACAGGACCTGAAGAAGGTGCAGCTGCAAGTGATGCGTATTTCCCGGGAATAGCTCTTCAAACCGAAAATTTATCTATACTTCAGGCTGGGGTTACTGCCCAGCAAGCGATATATGCCGGAGGACAAGTTCGCCTGGGTAATAAGATGGCCAAAACGGGTGTTGAAATCAGCGAGCAGGCTTATCAGTTGCAGGAAGCCCAGGTTATTTTAAATACAGATGAAGCGTATTGGCAATTGGCGGCCATGAACGAAACGGTAAAACTTGCCGAGAAATACGTGCAGATGTTGGATAGTCTGGAAGACCAGCTAAACGACATGTACGAGTTACGCCTGATACCCAAAAGTGAAAAACTAAGGGTTACCGTTCAGAAAAATGAAGCAGAACTGAATCTTTTAAAAGCCCGTAACGGCTATCGTATTATGCAAATGAATTTGTGCCGGATTATTGGCTTACCCCTAAATACCCAAATTGACATAACCGAGGAGGTGAATCCAAACCCAACATTACCCAACATGTCGGACAGTAAGGAAAAAGCCCTTGCCGGACGTCAGGAATTAAAAATATTGGATGGTCAGGCTCAAATTTCAGATTACCAAAAGAAGATGGTTAATGCCGAGTTTCTGCCTCAATTGGGCGCACAGGTGGCATACCAATATAATCAGTATGGCGATTTGTACCAAGACGGAATGGTAACCTTGGGTGCCTCTTTATCCATACCTATTTTTCACTGGGGAGAAAAGAAACACAGAAAGTCGGCTGCGCAGGCCCGTATTCAACAGGCTCAACTTAACTTGCACGATACACAGGAGCTGGTTCAATTGGAGGTTCAACAAGTGATGATTCAACTACAGGAAGAGTACGAATCGATACTTTGGGCACAAAAAAACAAACAAGAAGCACAGGAAAGCCTGGAGGAAACACAGGCTAGTTACGATGTGGGGTTAAATACCACAACAGATTTATTAAATGCACAGGCTTCGTGGCAAAATGCGTATTCAAAAGAAATTGAAGCATTGACAAACTTTCAGGTGTTAAAAACAAGATATCAAAAAGCATTAGGTTTATTATAAGAAAAAGGTTGCCTGCGAAAATAAGCATACAAAGGTATGTTAACAATTAGGTTTTAAAATGCAGTGTAAATAATCTTTTCATAATTATTGGATTTTTGCGGGTAACCTTTAATTTTAATGCATGGGAATGAAAAAGCTTTTGAACATAGACGATAAGTGTAAACATTGGAGAAAGTTACATCGAGACAAAGGATTTGTAAGTTTCAGAAGAAGAATTGTGTTTGAGCTGATGATGAACATATCTTTTTATATTATAGTACATAAACTTATCTTCAGTAGTGAAACATTTGATTGGGGAGGTCTTGTGTTTACCTCGGGTATTTTTGTTTTTTACATAGAATCAGTTGTTTTATTCGATAAATTCATAGAAAAAAAATTCCCCTGGCACGAAAAAGTCAAAACAAGGACTTTCCTTTTGATAGTTTTTGCAATCATTTGGATGCTACTTACAAAATGGATAGCACCACAAATCGAACCATATTTTGTATCCAGACCCATAGTCGACCTCGAAAAATACAACCTCACCTTTGCTTTTGGTATTCTATATATGGCTATCTTCCTAATTATGATAATAGCAAGAAACTTTCATAAAAGCATGGAGTATTTTATGGTGGAAAATGAAAAGCTAAAGCAGGACAAAATACTAACCGATTACAAAGCGCTACAAGATCAGGTGAACCCGCATTTTTTATTTAACAACTTAAGTACGCTGATTGCTATTATCAGAACAGATAAGGAAAAAGCCATTGATTTTGCAGAAAACTTTACCGATGTTTACCGATATCTTTTAATTGAAGAAGGACAGGTAGCCATTAGTTTAAAGGAAGAGCTTGCTTTTGTTGAAGCATATACCACATTGCATAAAGCCAGAATTGGGGACGGATTAGAGGTTGAAGTGAATGTACCCGACGATATGCTCAACAAACGGTTACCGCACCTCGGACTGCAGGTTTTGGTTGAAAATGCGATAAAACACAATATTACCTCGCGTTCAAAACCACTGTCTGTTAAAATTGGTACCGAGGACGGAAAACTTTATGTGATTAATAACAAACAAAAGAAAGAGTCTACATATTCCACTAAAACGGGACTATCCAACCTTGGCAAAAGGTTGAAAATACTAACCGACGAGGAATACAAGATTACCGAAGACGAGTATAACTTCAAGGTCGAAATACCGCTAATTGATTAACCTTAAAAAAATGACCATGGCTTTTAACACCATAATTATAGAAGACGAACAGTTTAGCGCACAAATGCTGGAAAGCATGATTAGAGAACTACGCCCTGACTGGAACATACTTGGTATTTTCGATAGTGTGGAAGATACGGTTAACTGGTTACAAAGCAACGAGCATCCCCAATTAATATTCTTGGATATTCAACTGGCCGATGGCTTAAGTTTTTCAATTTTCGACAAGGTAAAGGTGGAGAGTGGGATAATTTTTACGACAGCCTATGACGAATACGCAGTAAAAGCCTTTAAGTTAAACAGTATTGATTACCTATTAAAACCGGTTAAAAAAGAATCTTTGCTGGAATCTATTGAAAAAGTAGAAAAAATACTTAAACGCTTTGAGGAAGAGAATAAACCGGACATTAATTACGCCGAGCTGGTTAAGGGGATTAAGGAAGGGAAGGCCAACTATCGCAAGCGTTTTTTAGTATCTAAACGAGATGCTTTTTTTGCCATTCCGGTAGAAGATGTTGCTTACATATACTTTGAGGCTAAAATAACCTATGTGGTGACTTTTGACAGGAAACAACACATTATTAATTTCACACTCGACAAGCTGGAAGAAGAACTTGACCCTGCCGTATTTATAAGAGCCAACAGACAAGCAATAGTTAACCTTAAGGCTATTCACTCGCTCGAAAATCATTTTGGCGGTAAACTGGTGGTTAAGCTACTACCTCAGTTCGATGAAAAGTTTATGGTAAGCAGAGCTAAAGCCTCCGTTTTTAAGGAGTGGCTAGACAGTTAGTTGGATGAAACCGAATGCCTTTTATAAATCTGCATAAATGTGCTTAGCTCATTCACAACTTTACGGCTGTTTCCAATAAATATTTGGTTGTCAATGATAAAGATAGGTCTCTTCAAAAAAGTATATTCCTCTAATATCAATTGGCGCATCCTTTCCTCGCCCAGTTCTTGCGAATGCAATCCCATTTCCCTGTATTTACGGGCCTGCTTATTAAATATACTTGAATAGCTGCCCGAAAGTTTGTAAATACCATCCAAATGCGCCTTGCTTATCGTTTCATTCTTTATATCCTGGAATACAAATTCGCTATCTGGCTCCACCTCCCTAATTATCCTGCGGCATGTAGAACAAGTGGATAAATAATATACTTTCTTCATAGGCTAGGTCTTTTTATTCATCTATTACATTCTAGTCGCTATTACAACCAACGAACATCAAAAAAGAATACTTGGTCTCATTGCGATTCAAAACAAAAGGGAGTTTCGGCATTATTAAGCAAGAATAATTCAATGGTAATTGTAAAAATTACAACTTACAACCCCATCATGCTCGATACACAATCCCATAATTACCCTAAAAATAGTAATAATCATTCTTAAATATATTATTAAAAGGCCAAGTAGATATATATTTTTATAAACACGTTTAATTGTCTGATTAATTTTAAAATCAATTAATACTTTTCGTATAGTATTAATTGACGCCTGTAAAATATAATGTATCTTGCATTATTATTCTATCGTAAAAATTTATGCAATGGCAAACATTAAAGAACTTAAAAAAGATATTAATTACCTGGCATCAGAAATTGTAACGCAAGGGTATTTGAAGCTGACGCTGATGGAAAACGTAAAAGAAGAAGATCTTACGCCTATATTAACCGAAGCGATTGAAATGAGAAACGAATTCGTTGCAAGAGCCAATCACCCTGACGGCAAACACAACAAAAAATTGGTGAAAAAATACTACACCAAGCTCCGTAGCGACCTCATGACCAAATCCCTAGAACTGCTTGAAAAAATTCAAGAAATCAAATAACCAACTGCTACTTTTCCAAAGTTTAGAACTTTGGAAAAGTTTCTTCCGGTCAGTCAAAGTCAATGGTCAACTGAACCGGATTATGATGGGTCTTCTCTCCTTCCAGATTGGAAATACTTAATCCCATCAAACGAACTTTCTTGTCGAACTTCACCTCCTCCATCAACTGCATCACAAGTTTCGACATTTCTTCCTCAGTTTCAATTTTATGCAAAACCGTTTTGCTGTGGGTGATCTGCTTAAAATCGTTGAACTTTATTTTAAATGTTATCGTTCTTCCAAATTTCCTCGATTTATTGACTCTCTGCCATAAACCCGTTTTAAGTATGCCTAACTGATCGTTTCGCTCAGCATCAGTTTCCAGGTCTTTACCAAACGTATTTTCAATACCTACAGATTTCCTTACTCTATTGGGAACAACCGGTCGGTTATCTACCCCTCTGGAAATGGAGTAAAAGAAATTACCCGCTTTCCCAAAATGCCTTACCAGTCCGTTTAAACTCCAGGCCTGCAAATCCTTGCCAGTATAAATCCCCAGCTTGTTCATTTTTTCCGCCGTCTTTCTACCTACACCAAAAAAATCCCTGATAGATAATTTTTCGATAAATGGAAGTACCTCATCGGGTTTAATCACAAACAGGCCATTGGGCTTGTCCTGATCGGATGCTATTTTAGCCAGAAACTTGTTTACACTAATTCCGGCCGAGGCTGTCAGCTGAGTCTCTTTCCGCACACGCTGCTTAATTTCACGCGCTATGATGGTGGCCGACTTATGGTTCTTTTTATTGGTGGTAACATCTAAAAAAGCCTCATCAATGCTTAATGGTTCTACCAAATCGGTGTACTCGTACAATATATCCATTACTTGTGCCGAAACAGATTTGTAAACATCAAACCGATGTGGCTGAAAAATTAGATGTGGGCATCTTTTTAGTGCAATTTTCGAAGGCATAGCCGATTTTACCCCAAATTTACGTGCCTCGTAGCTAGCTGCCGCAACTACCCCCCGTGGTGAAGGACTACCCACAACAACCGGTTTACCTCTTAGCTCCGGAAAATCTCTCTGCTCCACCGAAGCAAAAAAAGCATCCATATCAATATGGATAATCTTCCTTACTTTTCCCTCTTCTCCTATTTGCGCTTCCTTCTTCATGTATCATGTAAAAATAGCTTTTGTTTAAACACCTCCGTAAAGATTTGTTATTAATTATTCATTCAAATATTTTTGGTTTGTAACGCAAACTTCATTAAGTTTGTATTACAAACTAGTCTGTATACTAAATTATTTAATTATGAAACCAGATGAAAACATACATGTATTCGATGAAGAACAATCCATAAGGGTAATTAAGGATATGATTGAAGTTTCACGTAAAAAACTACAAAATGACGGAATTCTTTTTATCATTTGGGGCTGGACCATGTTTATCAATTATTTCTTTCTAAACTATCTGACAAGTATTCTGGTTACTTCTCAGCAAGTTATGTCAATAGTTCGTCCTTTGCGAATACTATTACCTTTGTTTGCAATTGGTTTCACCATATATTATATCACCAAAGAGCGAAAGAAAGTAAAAACCTACATAGGAATTTCGCTTAGGTATATTTGGGTGTCAATGTTCTTTTGTATGGTATTTATTAATCTTATTCAATTCAACGTATTGCAGAAGATAAATTTTGAACTTCAACACCCAATTTTTATGATTCTAATTGCTTTTGCCATTACTATTTCAGGCGTTGTTATCAGGTATAAAATGATTATCATTGGGGGTATTTTATTTGCCATATTGGGATTAACAGCGTCATATTTTTTATTAATTAGTCAAATGCTTATTGAAGCTATTGCCTGGTTTGTTGCATTTGTGATCCCCGGACATATGTTATATGCTCAACGCAAAGAAAAAAATAATGTTTAAAGATCTTGACCCCATATTGCATTCACAAATTCGGCTTGCTATAATGTCCATTTTGGTTGGTGTTGAAAGTGCTGAGTTTGCTTATCTTTTAGATAATATAAACACTACAAAAGGCAATTTAAGTTTTCAGTTGAGCAAGCTAAAAGATGCAGCGTATGTAGATATAAAAAAATCGTTTAAAGGCAATTACCCTCTTACAACTTGTACTATTACAGAAAATGGCATAAATGCTTATGAATCCTATATCAGTATAATTAATGACTACTTTAAGGAATATAGATTGAAGAAAAATAAAAAAAAATAGATTAAGCATATTAATGAAACACAAAATAATAACATCCAACGATGGTTCCCATACACTTTATGTACTTGATTTAAACGAGCACTATCATTCTACCAATGGCGCCGTGCAGGAATCGATGCACGTGTTTATCAATGCTGGTTTAAGACTGGTTACCGCGGACAAAATAAACATCCTGGAATTTGGGTTCGGAACGGGTCTTAATGCCTTTCTAACTGCTTTAAATAAAGAGAGTAATGAAATCCATTATCATTCCATGGAGAAATATCCCATAGAATCAAGCATGATCAATCAACTCAATTATGGTGATCTTTTTGAGGGAAAACATAAGGAACTTTTTAAGCGCTTACATCAATCAAACTGGGAAGAAGAAAACAAAATAAAGGACGGTTTTTACCTTAACAAACAGCAAGTTGATTTTAAGGAAGTAAGACTCGAACCAAAATACAACCTCATTTATTTTGATGCTTTTGCACCGGATATCCAACCCAAACTTTGGAGCAAAGAGATATTTGAAAGAGCGTACAGTTCTTTGTTGCCAGGGGGGATCTTAACTACCTACTGTGCCAAAGGTGTGGTTCGCAGAACCATGCAGGCAGTAGGATTCACTGTGGAACGTTTGCCCGGCCCTCCCGGTAAGAGAGAAATGCTGCGGGCAGTACGAGAGAACTAAGAAGAAGAAAATGATTGGAGTAGATCATATATAGCCAGTCCGAAGCAATCAATTGTAACTCAATCAAGCTTTAATCTTCGTTTTCGATCACCACAAAAATATCTTCGTTTTTCTTTTTCATCAGATATTCTTCACGTGCGAACTTCTCAAGACTTTCCGGGCTTTCCTTGATTTCGCTCAGCTTGCGCTCGTTTTGTTCTATTTCTATTTCGTAGTGGTGCTTCTGTTTTTCTAACTGACGTATCCTTGACGAAAGCTTGGTCCTGTCCCAAAGGTTATTTTGGTCGAAAAAACCCACCCAAACGCCAAAAACCGCAAGTGTAAGTATGTACTTGTTTTTTAGGTACGATGGCAAATTGATTTTTGGAAGCTTCATGGAATCCTAATTTAATGCAAAGATAGGAAAAACAGACATCACAGCATTGATTCACCGGCAATACTTTTAAACAATTAGTTTCCAACATCTATTATCTCCGGGTAATCTTCCTGCCAAGTTGCTGCGCAACCGTAATTACCCGAGCCTCTCGGCTTAGGAAAAAACCAGAATGATCTGGTTAAACTAAATCTTTTGAGATTGGATATCGTTTCAGTACCCTACGAGCGGACCAGACTCCAAAATTGACCAATGATTAATGACCAGTTTACCTTTATATAACCGTTAACTTAGTTTGCTAAACATATGAAATTTATCATTACACTCAGCTCCGGGTTACTGTTGACTGATCACTATTGACTGATCACCGACCCTAACCCAGCCAGGTAGATTCTTATCGAAAAAATATTCCTGAATATTGGTATTTTGTTTGTAGATATCACGGGCTTCTTGTCCGTATTCTTGTAATCTTTCATAAGCTTCTTGATCCATAAACTGGGCCTCCCGCTCAAAGGCAGTGACTGGTAGTATCATAAACTCTTTTTTACCATTTACCAGTGGTGTATGAACCCAGGTCAGGTAATAGCCCGCATCGCTAACCTCCGTTTTATTCCCTGTTTTGGTCAACTCCAGCCGAATGATAACCCCTCCATCCCGGGGAGCCGTTCGTTGATTGGAAATAAAGTTACCCAGGGAATATACCACAAAATGATCCTTTTCGTATTGAATGGGTTGTAGTACATGAGGATGTGAACCGATGACAACATCAACACCGTTCTCCTTAAAGTAATCGTTAAACATTTTTTGTTCGGCGTTGGGCAGGGTTTGGTATTCCAGCCCCCAATGAACAAAAGCGATAATCTTGTCAGGTTTAAGATTCTTGGCCTTCTTTATATCGCGAACAATCACATCCTTATCCAAAAAGTTAACCACATTGGGCTTCGTCACAGGAATTCCATTCGTTCCGTAAGTATAATTAATGACAGCTATTTTTATTCCATTTTTTTGCAACAACAAAGGATTATTACGTTGGTTTTCCGTTTCATCTTTAAACGTTCCTGTATGGGGAATATGCAGACTATCCAGCACATCAATGGTTCTTTCCAATCCTTGTTTTCCCCTATCCACGCAATGATTGTTAGCGGTCACCATAACATCTATACCCGCATCTTTCATGGCAACGGCCAGCGCATCGGGCGAACTAAACTGAGGATATCCCTCAAACGGGGGACCGGCTAATGTTACTTCCAGGTTTGCGATGGCAAAGTCGGCATCTTCAAAAATATTGCTAACATACTTAAAGCATCCGTCATAGCTGTATTGCTTGGTTTCAGGGTTGAATGCACTTTTTATTTGGGTTCCGTGCCCCATCACATCCCCCATAAAAACAAGGGATACTTTCGATGTTTCCTGAGAACGCAAAGAATGAATACTAATTGCTAAAACGATAAATACTATAACCGGAACTTTATGTGCCATCACCATCTTTTTAAAGGAAAATGTAAATATAATCTTAAACGAGTATATTCCAGAATAGTTTACAGCAATATAAAAAGTATTACACCAAAATCCGCAAAAAATCTCTCAGCTATCTGGTTGTATCTTTTGTGGATTCAATTAGGAGCATCCATCTCCTTGGCTCGCATACAATCCTCCAAAGAGTGAGTTGCAAAATCGGAGGTAACCCATAAGCATTTTTGAAAGTCAAATATAAAATGCTTACCGATTTAACCCGGATTATGTATTGGGGGTTCGTCATGAGCATTGCAAGTACAATAAAACAAGGCATTACTGAAACGAGGCATA
>NZ_JBNGOS010000029.1:0-96320 GCF_050589685.1 Saccharicrinis sp. 156 | reverse complement strand
AGTCTTCGCAATGATAGAGTGCTATGTGCCGATTTTCCGCCAACGTTTAAACGATCTTTTTTGTATCAGGACAGGCTTCTTCGTTCCAACAGCTAGGTGATGAATTTCGGAATAATCTCCCCCTTAGCAAAGGGGGCGGTACATATTCATGCTGCAATTAAAGCCTTGCAGGGGGATTGGTTCTGGAGGGATACCATCTAATGTGAATTCCCCCATAGCGTTATGGTGGCCAGACTGGTTCGAGACTGCCCTCCTTCCCGACGATAAATATTGGTGCAGGTTTGCATGGGGGAATGTCGATCGCCTGCACTGGCAACGCTTTCCGGCTGGACTGTGCTTTGTCGATTGTTGGAGGGGAAGTGTCACACCCTTGCCTGCATTACCTGCTTTTTGAAAGAAACATTCGAAAAGATCTTGTAGTAACCGTCCATAGTCTTTTGATCAAAGAAGTCACCCTGGTGTTGTCACCCCTTAGTAGGACACTTTTAATAAACCGTAATTTGTTCCCCAGTCCTTTGGTATTCTTTAATCGTTCAAATGCTATGGCGTAACTGTAATCCGTGTTTTGCTGACCGGATTCTTGTATAAGCCGCACAAAAACAGATGATTCAGTGGTTGACAAGGAGCCTTGAAGGCTTTTGGGAACAAATTCAAAACGATAGTCGAACAGAAACTCGGCTTTCTTCATTACATCCAAAACAGGGACTTGGATATTTAGCTGCTGGATGATCTTCGTCAGCTCTAACTTATCTGCTTTAAAATATTCTGACTGAGAAAGCAATACCAAATCCAGAAACCAGCTTAAGCGAATCCCTCCTCTTCGCATGGTTGAATATGCATGCATACACAGGTAACAAAAGTTGAGCATGGGAGGTAATGTGAATACATTGTCGTATTTGATCAGGCTCTTTTCGATAAGGTCATTGGGAATTTGATAATCTACGTCCAGGGGAAACAGGCTGGTATGTAATTCAATCAAGACACCTTTGAAAATAATTCCAGGTAAATGATGACCTGTCTTTTTATCGTGCGCTGCCTGTTTTTCGCCTGAGTGTTGGGCTCCTTTGCTTACGAGTAAATCGAAAGCCTGTTGCGCTTGACCGT
This sequence comes from Saccharicrinis sp. 156, assembly GCF_050589685.1. Classification (NCBI taxonomy): domain Bacteria; kingdom Pseudomonadati; phylum Bacteroidota; class Bacteroidia; order Marinilabiliales; family Marinilabiliaceae; genus Saccharicrinis; species Saccharicrinis sp. 156. The sequence goes on along the minus strand of NZ_JBNGOS010000029.1, from coordinate 95,216 downwards.
ACATAATTAGAATATCCAGATCGCTCATCGGGCGGGTATTAAAATCCGGATAAATGTATTGAGCGAGGAAAATACCTTTTAAGGGTACAAACGAAAGATGATGTGCATTCAGCAATTCCTGAATTTCCTTCCAGACATTTTGAATGCGCGTGTTTCGGAACAGGGCGTTAAAATAGTCCTTTTTTAAAATCGGGTAGAGTTCATCGGGGATAATCTCTTTATTGTCTTTGATGCGATGAAAAAGATAAGGTGATAATCCATTTTTTAGGGCAAACAAATGTGCCTTCTCTATAGAAAATGCCTCGTTGGGTCGGGTAATCTTTCCCTGGATCCAATCCAGGAGAACGATTTCTTCATTCGTAAAGTATCCCTGTTTTGTCATAGTCGGCACAAAATAATTCTATTTTTTCTTTTATCCACAGATTTACGTTGTGTAATTAGGGAATTCGCTTTTACATTTCAACTTCTTCATGCCTGCCAAAAAGTGGTTTACATCCCTTGTGCTGCGTATTGGGTTTCGGAATAATCTCCCCCTTAGCAAAGGGGGCGGTACATATTCATGCTGCAATTATAGCCTTGCAGGGGGATGGGTCATGGAGGGATACCACCTAATGGCAATCTCCCGTACAATGCTGCATTGCTGCAATTCATCCGGGTCATCTTTTTTCATGTAACATGCCGCGTTCACCCCTGGCCCCTAAAGGGGAAGTCCATTGCACTGTGAGGGTCGGAGGGTGCCATGTGCCGATTTTCCGCCAACGGTTAAATCATCTTTTTTGTATCGGACAGGCTACTTCGATCCAACAGGTAGTTGATGAATTTAGGGTTAATCTCCCCCTTAGCAAAGGGGTGTTAAATATAGTGGCCAAAAACAGAGCCTTGCAGGGGGATTGGTCATGGAGGGATACCACTGATGTCAATCCCCCGAAGGATGTTGCATTGTTGCAATTCATCCGGGGTTCCCCTTTCCTTGTAACATGCTACGTTCACCCCTGGCCCCTAAAGGGGAAGCCTTTGCACTGTTTGGATAGGAGGGTGCCATGTGCCGATTTTCCGCCAACGGTTAAATCATCTTCTTTGTATCGGGACAGGCTACTTCGTTCCAACAGGTAGGTAATGGGTTTAGGAATAATTTCCCCCTTAGCAAAGGGGGTGGTAAATATTCATGCTGCAATTATAGCCTTGCAGGGGGATTGGTCTTGGAGAAGTAAATGTCAATCCCCCGCAGGATGTTGCATTGTTGCAATTCATCCGGGTTCCCCTTTCCTTGTAACATACCAAGTTCACCCCTGGCCCCTAAAGGGGAAGTCTTCGCAATGATAGAGTGCTATGTGCCGATTTTCCGCCAACGTTTAAACGATCTTTTTTGTATCAGGACAGGCTACTTCGTTCCAACAGGTAGTTGATGAATTTAGGGTTAATCTCCCCCTTAGCAAAGGGGGCGGTACATATTCATGCTGCAATTATAGCCTTGCAGGGGGATGGGTCATGGAGAAGTAAATGTCAATCTCCCTTACAATGCTGCATTGCTGCAATTCATCTGTGTTCCCTTTTCCTTGTAACATGCCGCGTTCACCCCTGGCCCCTAAAGGGGAAGTCCTTTGCACTGTGAGGGTCGGAGGGTGCCATGTGCCGATTTCCCGCTAACGTTTAAACGATCTTTTTTGTATCAGAAAGGCTACTTCGTTCCAACAGATAGTTGATGAATTTACGGTTAATCTCCGCCTTAGCAAAGGGGTGTTAAATACAGTGGCCAAAAACAGAGCCTTGCAGGGGGATTGGTAATGGAGGGATACCACTGATGTCAATCCCCCGTACGATGTTACTTTGCTGCAATTCATCAGGGTTCCCTTTTCCATGTAACATGCCGCGCTCACCCCTGGCCCCTAAAGGGGAAGTCCTTTGCACTGTGAGGGTCAGAGGGTGCCATGTGCCAATTTCCCGCCAACGTTTAAACTATTTTTTTGTATCGGACAGGCTACTTCGTTTCAACAGATAGGTAATGGGTTTAGGGTTAATCTCCCCTTTGGCAAAGGGGGTGGTAAATATTCATGCTGAAATTATAGCTTAGCAGGGGGATTGGCCCTGGAGGGATACCATCTAATGTCAATCCCCCGTACGATGTTGCATTGCTGCAATTCATCCGGGTCATCTTTTTCCATGTAACATGCCACCGTTCACCCCTGGCCCCTAAAGGGGAAGTCCTTCGCACTGTGAGGGTCGGAGGGTGCCATGTGCCGATTTTCCGCCAAAGTTTAAACGATTTTTTTTGTGTCGGACAGGCTACTTCGTTCCAACAGGTAGTTGATGAAATTAGGGTTAATCTCCCCCTTAGCAAAGGGGGCGGTACATATTCATGCTGCAATTAAAGCCTTGCAGGGGGATTGGCCCTGGAGAAGTAAATGTCAATCGCCCGTACGATGTTGCATAGATGCAATTTATCCGGGTCATCTTTTTCCATGTAACATGCCACCGTTCACCCCTGGCCCCTAAAGGGGAAGTCCTTCGCACTGTGAGGGTCGGAGGGTGCCATGTGCCGATTTTCCGCCAACGTTTAAACGTTTTTTTTTGTATCGGGACAGGCTACTTCGTTCCAACAGGTAGTTGATGAATTTACGGTTAATCTCCCCCTTAGCAAAGGGGGCGGTAAATACAGTAGCTAAAAACAGACCCTTGCAGGGGGATGGGTCATGGAGAAGTAAATGTCGATCCCCGCAGAATGTTGCTTTGTTGCAATTCACCCGGGTTCCTTTTTCCATGTAACATGCCACCGTTCACCCCTGGCCCCTAAAGGGGAAGTCCTTTGCACTGTGAGGGTCGGAGGGTGCCATGTGCCGATTTTCCGCCAACGTTTAAACGATCTTTTTTGTATCGGGACTGGCTGCTTCGTTTCAACAGATAGGTAATGGGTTTAGGAATAATTTCCCCCTTAGCAAAGGGGGTGGTACCTATTCATGCTGCAATTATAGCCTTGCAGGGGGATTGGCCCTGGAGGGATACCATCTAATGGCAATCTCCCGTACAATGCTGCATTGCTGCAATTCACCCGGGTTCCCTTTTCCTTGTAACATGCCACGTTCACCCCTGGCCCCTAAAGGGGAAGTCCTTCGCACTGTGAGGGTCGGAGGGTGCCATGTGCCGATTTTCCGCCAAAGTTTAAACGATTTTTTTTGTGTCGGACAGGCTACTTCGTTCCAACAGGTAGTTGATGAATTTAGGGTTAATCTCCCCCTTAGCAAAGGGGGCGTTAAATACAAAGGCTAAAAACAGAGCCTTCCAGGGGGATTGGTAATGGAGGGATAGCTTCTAATGGCAATCTCTCGTACAATGTTGCATTGCTGCAATTTATCCGGGTTCACTTTTCATTGTAACATGCCACGTTCACCCCTGGCCCCTAAAGGGGAAGCCCCAGGTGCTTTCGGCTTTGGAATTTTCAACTTTACAAACTTTATATTCTTTCAACTTATTCTCTATCTTTAAAGCCTAAAGTAAATTTCATGCAAAAGAAGAAGATTATTGCATTTATAGATTGGTATATACCTGGGTATAAGGCTGGGGGAGGACAACGCGCTTTTGCCAATATGGTGAGTTACCTGCGCGAGACCTTCGATTTTTATATTATTACACGTAATACAGATTTTTTGGAGACAATTCCATATGAGGGGATTGAAAGTGAAAAATGGGTGGAGTGTAACAAAGGTGAGTATGTGTTTTATTGCCCGGAGTCTAAGGTAAATCAAAGATTATACAAAAAATTGATTCAGGAAGTGAGGCCTGATGAGGCCTATATTAATGGAGTGTATTCCTGGAAGTTTTCGATATTACCTTTAATTGTACTAAAAAACATAGGTTTTAAAGGTAAAAAGGTATTAGGTACCTATGGTATGTTAGCGCCTACGGCTATCAATATTAAAAGAAGGAAGAAGCAGTTGTTTATTATTCTCTCCCGATTATACGGTTTATATAAAAATGTATTGTTCCATGCTACAAGTGAAAAAGAAATAGAAGATATAAAAAATGCTCTGGGTAAAAAGGTTAAGGTTCAAATAGCACCTCATTTACCGGTAAAGGAGTTGCCAGACTTTAAAAAATTAGATAAGAAACATGGAGAATTGAAATTGATCTCGATTGCCCGTATATCGCCGGAGAAGAATACTTTGTTTGCGTTAGAACAGCTCAAATACTTACAGGTAGAGGGAACAATTCTCTATGACTTATATGGCCCTATCTATGATAAACTTTATTGGCAGGAGTGTCAAAATGTAATTAAAGAACTGACAGATAATATCAAAGTCAAATACAAAGGAGTGGTTGATGGTAATCAGGTCTTGGATTTGTTCACAAATTATCATGCCCTTTTTATGCCTACCCGAGGAGAAAATTTCGGTTATGTGATTCTCGAAAGCTTTATGGCCAGCAGACCCGTGATTATTAGTGACCAGACACCGTGGAGAGGATTGGAAGAGGAGAAGAGTGGCTTTGATTTAGATTTGAATAAGAGCACGGATTACAAATCCGCGCTAGCTGGATGGGACTTGACCTTAGTCAACAGTCATCAGTCAAAGGTAAATAGTGAGAAGCAAGGAAAAGGGAGCAAGGAGGCAGGAGAACGAAAAAAGGAGAAAAGAAGTAGTCAGCAATTAGAGGGTAACTGTCAGCAGTTTTCTATAGACAGTAAGCAGTTGACTGAAAGTCGTTGGAGTAATGTTCTTAACCTATTAGTGGATATGGAACAGCAAGAGTTTGATATTTGGTGTGAAGGGGCAAGAAAAAGGGCAGAGCGTTTTATTAATGATCCAGCATTGGAAAAAGGTAATATCAGTTTGTTTGATTAAGCTTATTCCATATTTTTTGGTACAAGCCCTCGTACATGCCAGCCACTGTTTGTGGATTAAAGCGCTTGACGTTTTCTAGACCCAGGTGGATAAGTGTGTTACGGTAAACCTCATCATTAATTACTTTAAGAATACCTTCCTTTATAGATTCAATATTATAAGGATCAACCAAGCAAGCTGCATCACCGGCAACTTCGGGCATAGAGGATAGGTTAGATGTGACAACGGGGCGACCTGTGGCCTGGGCTTCCAATATGGGCAGACCAAAACCTTCGTTAAGCGAACAAAAACTAAGCAAATCACAATTAATATATGCTTGTTTTAACTCTTCTTCGCTTATTTGATAATGGTTCTCAAAATTAATAGATTTCTCTTTGAGAAGCACCTGATGACTTTCCGCAAGTTTTCCAACGATAACCAGTTTGCATTCAATTTCCTGAATAGCATCAACCAGTCTCTCAATATTTTTATTAGGTGTACTTCCTATATGCAGGATGACCGGACACTTTGTACTAAAGGTCTTGGGGACCACTTTAAAGTCTTGTGAAATAATATTGGGTATTACCATTATTTTTTCTTCCCTGCAACCGGTATATTTAATGAGTTCTTTTTGAGTAATTCCTGAGATAACCGTAATATATCTCGACCTTTTAACAGGTATATAAACCCAAAACAACCACAAAATAAATCTTGAAAATCCTTTACTGTTTTTTAAAAAAGTAAAATCGTGGTAAGTGTTTATGGTCCTGTTCTTTTTTAAAAAAGGGGTGATAAAATGAATATCGCCCGTTATATGGTTAATGGTACCTTGCTTTTTCCTGGCTGCAAATGCACTTTTAATCCGCGGAATTAAACCCTGACTATAATAGGGTAAGGTGAAGATATAATAAGAAGTAGCTTCTGAAAAGTTTTCTCTGATGGTTTCAAATAATTTTTCGATACTAAAATGAAAATCGTAAGGACGGCGCTGGAAGAAAGTGATATGTACTGATTTGCTCATTTTTACAGGTTGATAACTATTCCATTGTTTTAATAAATTGTTTAGCTGTCATTACCGGTAGTTTTGAATTTTTAAAATCTTTTAGATTTCTGGTAATAATCAATTCTTGCTCATTTTCAATGGCAGTAAAATATTGAAGTCCATCTTCAAAATCTGAAAACGTTTCGTCATTTAAGGCCAATCCAACCGTTTTATCATCTAATGGCAAAATCTTAACTATTAATCTCAGCTTCCTTAATATTGATTTCGCTTTATCTGAATCTATTTGTTTTAATAGAATGTAACTGGTATTGGCAATCGTTAAAGATGATACTGTTAATTCTATTTGCTTTTTGTCGGCAAGGGAAAATAAAGTTGCAGCTTCTTCAAAAAACAGCTCTCTTCGGGATAGTAAGTCAATCACAATGTTTGTGTCTACGAAAAGTTTCTTCATTTATACTTCTCGTCTAAATAATCACGATACTCTTTTTTGTAATCAAAATCATCAGGCAAATTAATCACACCGCTCAAACTCTCAACAAGCGGAGTAATTAAATTTTTTTTCTCGTCTTCTTTTTCCTGTGTTATACTATCAAGATAAGATTCAATCATTTTTGATAGACTAATTTTATGATTACGAGCATAAATTTTAGCCCTCTCAATAACATTATCATTTAGCCTCAAGGTCAATTTTGTATCCATAACTTTAGAATAGAATTACGTACAAATATATATAATCAATACGTCATTTGCAAAATTCTTTGTCCTATGGGGTTGTTACTTAGTCTAAATAATATACTATAGCTACTTTTTGTTTTAATCACAGCAATCGCAAAAGGTACATCGCATAAACGCAGAGGACACAGTGGAATTGCAGATTAAAGGCACAGATGTTCTTGACTTGACTAATAATGACCAATGACAGCTACAGGGTGAGCTGTTTATCTGCTTAATCGTCTTACCGCTTTATGCGTGTAGTTGTAAACTTGTTAAGTTGTCCGTTTTTCAATTCCACAACTTAAGAATCCTACAAATGTACCGCTACCCAACTCTACACCTCCTTAATATAAAAAAAACGGTCTACAGATCACTGTATACTGCTTGCTAGATTTAAGTTTATACCAATAAGGATTTATAAAAGATTTTTCTATCTGCATAAATAAATATGATGGCTAATTTGTTGTTACATCAACAGGGGTGATTTTTCGGATGTAAAATCGATGTAATAAAAATAACACTATACTTGCTTTTATAATATGATTTAAGGGGGTTAATAAATCATCTTCAGCTTTGATAATGTAAATAAATAAATAGGGTATAAAGAAGAAGTAGATGGGATAATTGTTAATAAGCGTTGCAAATTTTTTAATCGCAAAAGAATAAAACAAACCTACAGTATACATAAATATTAAACCTCCCCAATAACCAAAATTTGCCCAACCTTCTCCCAGAAGACTGATGTTCATACTTGTATTTATTAAATTATGCCCTGTAAACCGTTCGAAATTTTCTACACCACCTGCTTTGGCCTTATTGGGCATTAAAAAACGTGGAAAAATAGCTCCTATAACAGCATCCTTAATGGTTTGTCCTTGGGCATAGGGTTCATTATCAGGAACCCATTTCATTACCCAGGTAACCAGTGCTCCCTGATTGGCACGTGTAACCCTGGCAGAAAGGTTGGATTCATCGGTCAAATTTTTAAAAGTGAGGCGTTCCCAGAATAATTGGCCTAACAAACCTGTTCTTGTGGCGAATGATAAATTATTGCCTTCTTGTTCCCAAACAATATCGCGATAATCCTTTTTGGCACCATCAAGCGTAGTAATCATAAATATGGCCAGGATTATGATAGTAGCTTTTTGAATGTATGACCAATTGAAATGGATGAGCATATAGTATAAAAAAGCAAAAGCAATCCATATCATGGCTAAATAAAAAACACCAGAGAAAAAAGCATCTCTAACAACTGGTAAAAAAGCTATAAGTATCCATAATACTTGGTTTTTATTATGATTTTTCTCCAATATAAATATGATACCTCCTATATAACTCAGAAATACCAGTAATGTAAAGAAATACCTTAAGCCTCCCGGTACAAACGGAGAGATGGCGATAGCCACATAACCTATGGCGATTAGTTGTTTGGCTATACTGGTTAGCTTGTAACGTTGGGTTTTATCTTTAAAAGTGGAATAGTCAAGAACTGATGAATAAGAGAATAAGCCTAGTGCAAATAACAAAATCCCGGGGACAGCATAGCTAAAATATTGATTAGGTAATACCTTGGGTAAAAAAGCTTTATCCGGATCCTGGATATAAAAAGCAATAAAAGATGACATTAATAGTTGTAAGGAAGCTACCAGAAAAGCCAATTCTTTAATGGGTATGGTATTACCCAATTGATCGATAAAGAGATAAAACGCAAATAGAAATATTCCTATACTTAACGTGGATACAAATGGAATAGACCATACGAAACTACATAAGGCTGTGATGAGCAACGAAATGGCTATAATGTTCTTGTTGCGGGCAATCATTTTTGTATATAAGCGGTTAAATTCTCAGCCAAAGTATTGAAATTCCATGGCATTATGATGTTCTGAAACCATTCTTTTTTATTGCGGTGTATTTGATCTAGGTTTGTCTGTAAAATATGGATCAGACTGTATATATCTCCCGATTTAAAGCAAGAAGTATTTGGGATTAAATCGATAGCGCATCCCACCTTATCACTTGCAATCACCGGTCTTCCACATGCCAATGCTTCGTTGACTGCCAGACCCCAAGTTTCTCCAGGCCCTTGGGAGGGTAAGCAAAAAATATTGGATAGTCGATATACAACCGGCATCGTGGATTGGTTTTGAAAGGGTAGAAAGAAAATGTTAGAGTTACTTTTTGCATTGGCTTTGAGTTGAGATTCAAGAGGACCCGAGCCTAAAAAGATGAGCTTTAAATGCTTGTTATCAGAACTTAGTTCTTTAAATATATCAAGTAAAAATAAAGGATTTTTTTTACTTTCAAATTTACCGGCATATAGTAATACCACATCATCCTCTTTTATTCCCAGCTCGGTTCTCCACCGTCTTGCTTTCGCTTCATACTGTTTTTCTTCGCTATCAAAAAACCGGTTGTTGTCGATGGCATGTGGTACAAATACCAATTGATTTTCTTTTAAACCATGCTCCAAAAAATAAGCTTTGTTGTTTTGACCCACATAAAACGCGGTATCGATGTGCCGGTAGATGTAGGAGAGAAAGGCTTTGCGTAACTTATATTTACCATACGATTTTAGGTTTGAGAATATGGCAGTTGGATGGCAATTATTCTTGATACTTGATACTAAACTTTTGATACTTCTTATTTCATAATCCAAAAGGGTGCTGTCGCCACGGAATAGTACAGGTATTTTACCTTTAAAGTAGCGCATAGCTTTAAAATGGGCTTTATAGTTCCAACCAAAAACAAGTACATGCGTTGCACCCCATTCCCTAATTTCCTTAATTAAAGAAGGACAAACTATTCCGTTAAACCGATGGCCTCCCGGAGTTTTTGCAGTATTATTCACAAAAGTATATGGGTATCCTTCCAAAAGGGGAATATCCCAATCTATTTTTTGATTGAAGTCCGGATCATAATTATCTTGTCCTTTTTGACTCCAGGTGTAAAATACCTTTAGCTTGATACCATTTTTTTTGGATAGCATGGCAAACCATGGGGCGTTGTATTGGATAGGATGGGTGGAGATGATGGCTAATTTTTTCATTTTGAGTAACTAATTTTTTTCGCATAGTTATGAAATGGCTTTTCTATAAAATGATAATATAAATGTGAAATGCCAATGGAAAATAAAAGAGCAATAATCAATGCCAATACCTTACCAAGTTCACTTAGGTCAAATCTTTTGGCGATATTTATGATGCGTCCCCCCAAAGGTACATGTAATAAATACAATGAAAATGATATCTTGCCAAAATAATTGAGAATATTATAATTCAGTATATTTTCTTTAAATAAGATTATTGAAGCTGTACAAAATACGACAAGACTTATTATCCCGTTATGTTGTAATAGTATTGTGCTTGTTATAATTATAAGGACTCCAGTAAAGATTGGTTTAGAGAGTTTCTGGGCTTTAAAAAGTGCAATTACAATTCCAATTAGAAAAATATCTATGTACTTAAACAAGGGGGTAAATTCTGTTGAAACAAATATGCCAAGTAGTAAAATAGATAAAGAAAATAATTGTAAGAATGGCTTTTTAATCATAAATATTGGAAGGAAAACAGCCATTAATAAATAAAAATGGAATTCTATTTCTAAGGACCAATAAACTGGATTGAACCAGTTTTCATCAAAAAGACGCACAAAGTACCCTAAATGCAATAGTATATTGTTGATATCAATATTAAAAGTTTGACCTTCAAATGATGGAGATAGAGTAGATAGGAAGTTAAGTGAAATAACTAATATAATAGATATAAGATAAGGAGGTTCAATGCGGATAATTCTTTTTATTAGAAAAGTGCCAAAATAACGTGTTTTATAATTCGCATTTATCATAGACCACGTTATTACAAAACCTGAAATAACAAAGAATACTTCAACTCCTGTCCAACCATATCTAAATGTATTTCTAATTAAAGAATCTTCTTGAAAAAAGCCTTTGGTTAGATGAAACATGGTAACCATTAATGCGGCAATTCCTCGCAATGCATTAATGGCGGGAATATTGTTATTCAGTTTCATTATTTTTAATAATATTTTTAAAGAAGTTTATCTGCTTTTCCGCCATTCTTTTATCCGAATATTCTTGGTAATAATCCCAGTTGGTGTCTGCTTTAAACTTTCCCTGATTGATTATCTCCCGAATTTCTATTTCTACTTCTTCTTGTTTTGTTTTTAATTCCTCTTCACTTTTAAAGGTAATGACAGGTCCTGTATTACATCCTTTTAAAATGCTTGACACACTGCTTAAGGCATGGGTTAAGGCTATAATGGGCTTTTGTGAGAGTATGTACGGGTAAATCTTCGAAGCGGTATAACCTGCTTCCATGGAGCCAGGCAAAATGATCAAATCAGCATCTAGCATGACTTTGATCGCTTCAAAATATCCCACCCTCTCCGGTATCTCGGTTACATTTTCATCAATTCCAACTTTTTGTGCAATGGGCATGGCAATGGATTGGGCATCTGGGGCATACGAAGAACCCACAAAATACAAGTGGATATCTAGTCCAGTTTTATCAATCACCGATTTAAATGCCCTAAACATCAATTCCAAAGGTTTGGGCATGCCAGGTGTAACCGCTCCGGTATATACCACATGAATACGTCCTTTCTTTCTTTTAAAAACAGGATTCTGGATTTCTAGTTTATCCACGAAGTCAAAATCTGCTTTGCAGGATGCAAAGGGAATAACAGCAGAGGGTAAGTTTATTTGATAACGTTTGTTTAGGCTTTGAGGATAATTTTCAGAAACAGCAATCAGTCCATCTGCATAGGGAACGGTCCACTTTTCCAATTTAGAATCCAGGAAATGAGCTATTTTGTATTTTGGTGGTTGCTCATGTTTAGGTTTGTCCAGGTAAAAATCGTTACGCCAGGGATCCTGCATATCCAGTATAAAAGGAATACCATATTTTTTTTTCCAAATGCGACCCAAAGTCATAGCAGGAAAAACCGTGGTGCTGAAATATATTAAATCAAAGTTGTGTTGTTTGATAAGTTCTGTACCCGCTTTCCTTAGCTGCCACCAGGCTCTATATCCAAGATTTCCTAATCCTATTTTCCGGGTTGCAGCAGCTGGTAAAGCTTTTACCCTTATTGTTCTGCAAAAGTCTCCTGCCATCTCAAGAACAGGGTCTAAGGGAGCTTCTGTATATAAGGGCTCAACAGCTAATACCGTAACATCCCATTCCCATTTGATAAACCAAGGTATACTTACTCTGATGCGATGATGATCAGGTGTGTTGACAGGAGGAAAAGTTGGGCAGACGATTAAAATTTTCGGCATGGTTTTATAAGTGTTAGTGCAACCTTAGAAGTCTTTGGGCGTAGCAGACCCCCAAGGCGTTGAAACAGGCAGTTTAAATTTGCAACCAGTCTTCAATGCTCTTATCTGATGGGTTTTGGTTATGTTCTGATATAAAGTTGTCTTTAGTACCAAACATCTCAATAGTTCTATTACGCAATAGCTTTGTTTCTTTTTCAGAAATACATGAGAGGTAAGAACTCCATGGATATTCAATGGCATGATTGCAAAAGCCGTGATGAACCGGATTATTATGAATATACATCAATACCCGTTTTAGATAAACAGTGTTGTATATAGGTTTTCTCTTGTACGGATGTTCAAATAAAGAACCATGACGGTTGTGCTTAAGGTTAAAGTACTTCGAGTACGAACTGAATAAATGTGCAAAATGATTAGATGGATTAGGAGTCTTTTTATTTTTAACTTCTATTTCTGGTTCACAATCAATTGTCTCCCATTTCCTGAGACCGAGGATATCATTTTCCTTTGTAAACTTTTCAATATCACTTTTGGAATATTTGTATGCTTGGTTATTTTTGGGAAGTATCAGCAAATGTATGTGGTTTGGCATTAGTACCCATGCCAAAGTAAAGACAATCGGATAAATGTACTTTTCGTATAAAAATAAGAATCTCTTATAGTCATCCGGTTGAGAAAATATATTGCAACTGTTAATGCCTCTGTTGTAGATGTGATATATGTTATTGGCATCTAAAGGTACTGATTTATTAGGCATGGTTTTGTTGTTTTTCCGACGTTAGGGTGCAAGCACGCCGAAGGGTTTGTGTTGTATTTGTTTTTCTGGTTTTGCTTTTAAAAAGTACTTTTTGATAAGATAAAATGCCATAACACCGTGGACTTTCAATAAAGCATTTGTAATTCAGCCCATTGCCAAACCCTTGGGCGTTGCAGACCCCAAGGCGTTAATACTTTAGGTGATCAGTACCCTTTTCCATATTTCCACCAGCTTACTACTTTCCTTTTCCCAGGCCAGCTCTTTGCCTTTTTTAAATCTATCTAGTTTGTCGGTATTAATTTTGTTCGTGGCTTCCAGCATGGCTGCAATTCCTTTTACTATTCCCTCTTTATCCTGCCCGCATACGGTACCCAAATCGGGGTGCTCCTGCATAAACTGCTTTTGTGCCGGGGTATCCGTGGCCAATATACACAAGCCGGCCTGTGCATAAGCAATGATTTTGTTGGATATAGCTAAACCATTGTTTAAGTCTTTTCCTGGTTCAAGTGCCAGGCCAATATCATGGTGGGCCAGTTCAGCATGCAGTTCAGGTTGGGAGAGGGGAGGCTTTATAAGAAGTGAGATTTGAGAAGTGAGATTTGAAATTTGAGATTGAAATGTTTGTACGATTTGTTTTTCAAACTCGGGATCCATATTACCAATTAAAGTGATGATGAGTTGTTGAGTTGTTAATTCGTTGAGTTGATTTAGGGCTTCAAAGAGTTGTTCTAAGCCGCGACCAAAAGAAATAGTTTGGGAGAACCAGACAAGACGCAAAACACCTGTGCTGCCAGCTATAGGCTTGTGGCTATTAGCTAATGAGAACTCCGTGGAAGGAAAGCTGTTGAGGATGACCTGATGGTTGGGATGATCCCCTATCAGTTTTAAAGAGTATTCACCAATAAGCGGACTGGCACTGGTTAATGCACTGGCTGAAGGAGCACATTTTTTTAAAAGAAACTCAGTACAAGATTTATAATGTTTACCTGCTTCTGGCACGTAAATCCCGGGATCATAGTCTTCAATATCGTAGATAAAAGGTATATCTCTTTTGATCGCCATATTCCATATGGGATAAAGGGTACCTAAATTATGACCAACTAATAAGTCAATGTTTTTAATTTTTTTTAGGGCATAGAGTAGTTGAATTGAACGTCGGGTATGGCAAAGTGCATTGAAAAAAGGATTTCTTTTAACAACAGGATAAACAAATCGTATAATTTTTTCAAATAATGCCCAAAATAGCCAATGGATTTTTCTATCAGGTGTGGCATCAAGTTGGATAAAACATACAGATGATCGCTCTTTTATTTGCTTTTCATTGATAGGGTCGCTCCAATTACCTAGCCTCCATACAACAACCGTAACCTTATATCGATCTTTTGCTATATCAATCTCCTTTAATAAGCGAGGATTAGTTGGCAGGTTATTGGACGTAAGAAATACGATGTGTTTTTTTGCTTTGATGGCAATAGGTTTTTATAACAATTTATGTATATAATATGAAAATGACTTTGCAGATTTCCATCCGCAAAGTTTTTTTATGGTTTCAATTACTTTTCCTCCCAAAATGGGGCTATAGTTACTTCCTCCCAGTTCGTTACACTTTTTTAACGCTACATTGCTAATATCTTTAAAGTTGGGCCACGCTTCAATAGCCACATGTTTATATTGAGTCGCTATAGCATATTTGGCTTTATCACTTTGTGTTTGGGTAAATAGATATTGCTCCTTGAGTTGCGTTGCTAACAGGTTGCTTTCGAGATGTTGCTTTTTCTTTAAAGAGGCAATATTACCACCATAGATGTGCTTGCGATAAAAATTTTTGATATCAGGTACGAATTTTATCCCGTTAGAGTTGAGTGCTATTCTGGCAAAAAACTCTCCATCCTGATCTTTTGACAAGCTTATGTTCCATGATCCGTTTTTTTCAATAAGTGTTCGAGGCGTTAACCAAGCACTGGTTTGAACCATATTGGGTTCTTTTTTATTGCCTCCCCAAAGATTTATAAAAAAGTCACACGCTTGATCTGTTGAAAAAAGGTACGGGGCATCTGTATTTGTTGCATTATTAATATTGTCTGTGAAATTCCAAGTTGCACAGACCGCTATTGAATCGGGGTAATCTATTAAAGAAGTTACTTGTTTTTCTATTTTTTGGGGGCTTAACAAATCATCTGCATCCAGATACTGAATGTAGGCACCTTTTGAATGTTGAAACCCCATGTTACGCGCAGCACAAGCTCCTTTCGATTCGTTTTTAAGGACTTTAACAATTTGCGGATGCTCTTTTGCAAAGTTTTGGGCAATAGCATAACTATTATCTGTTGAATGATCGTCGATAATGAGTATTTCTAAGCTCTTGTATGTTTGCTGTAAAACGGAATTTAAAGTTTGGGCAATAAACTTTTCGGGGTTAAAACAAGGTATGATGACGGATACTAATGGTGTCATTGTATAGTTTTAATTTGTTTGGCAGGTACGCCACCCCAAATAGTTAATTCAGGTACATCTTTAGTGATTACGCTACCGGCAGCCACAACTGCATTTTTACCAATGCTTATTCCCGGCAGGATCGTAACACCACTGCCAATCCACGCCCCATCTTCAATCACAACCGGTTTTTTCACAATGCCACCTTTCCAGGCAGCTTTGTTGGTTTGCTTATAATCGTGGTCGTGGGTGTAAATGGTACAATTGGGGCCAATGGCTACTTCTTCGCCGATGGACAGATTATCTGTAATATCCAAAATAGTGTTATCTCCAATGTGTGTTCCTTCTCCGATGGTCAGGATTCCCTGTACCGATTCCCGGGAAAAGATAGCGCAGTGGGTGGCAATTTTTACATCGTTACCAAAAAGCCATTCCTTAGCGGTAAAAATGCGACTCCCGTATTCGATGGAAAAGTTATGGCCGATTTTAAGCTTACCCCCTTTGCCAATTCTTATATCCGTATTAGAATCGAATATTGCTCTTTCACCTACCAAGAACTGAGCCGATTGTGCAATTAATAGTTTAGCATGTTTTTTTAATTGCGTGTAAAAGCCCAGTTCAATCGTGCCTTTCCCTTCAACAATTATCGGGAAAGCAATGGTTGCGGTGCCAATCCCCTTAATTTTACTGAGGTTAAGCAACCAATATACATGGCGGGCAAGCCGTTTAAGCCAGTAGCTTATAAGTTTAATGAGTACCATTAGTTGGATTGTTCAATTGGAAATCCTTTTTTGGGATTAGTGTGCAGATGACATATCGTAACTTACTTTTCGTAAAGTATTAGATTAAGTTCTTCCAATTTTTTAAAATCTTTATCTGATGTAATAATTGGAAAATCGTGATATAGGGCGGTTGCAGCTACAATGCAGTCAGGTAGCTTGATCGTATATTTGCGCCTAAAGTCAATGACAAGTTCTTTGATTTGGTTGTTTATGTCAATAATCACAAAGTTATCAAGCATAAGTTTAATGGTTGAAATATGCTTTGCAGATAAATCCTTGAACCCTAGTAATTCAAGTTGTGTGATAAATGAGAGATATATTTTTCTGCCATGGAGTATTTCTGCCAGCGAGCGATCTCCGTTAAGGAGGTAAATGGCGATGTTTGTATCGATAAATATCTTATCGCCACTCATCCCTTAATTTTTTTTGAATAATCAACGCATCTTCGGGGAATTGAACTGCTCCACAAAATTCAAAGGCATTAAATCCTTTACGTTTGCCCCATTTTTTTGATATTTCAAGTAGTTTTTTTTTTATTTCTTCGCCCGAAGAGCCTTTTTTTATAGATGTCATCATGATTCCTGTTTTATTTTCTAATATATACTAAAAATTCCTTATCCGCAAACTGTTTATTCAGCGTTTACACTGCCTACCTTTCAAATTTATGTAACATGGCGAGCAAGCCGTTTTATGTAATAAGTGAATAATTTGAATAGAACTATCATCGGGTACCTTTAGATAGAATGCTAAGTAAACTCATTTTGGATGCTTTTTTAAGCTCCATCCCCTTTTTTATGGAGTGGTGCTTGGCAGCGCTTAACACAGCCCGGGCTATTTTCTGTTTGTTTTGTTTTAGTGCTACTTGTTGATCTTTATTGGGTAAAGGGCAATTGTCGTCAGTCAGTAGGGTGCTGGTAAGCAGCAAATATTTGAACGGTTCCATAGGGTCGGATCTATGCAAGCTACTTTCTTGATCATCATGCAGGCGATACCAAACCATACCATGGGGCATTAATACTACCGGAAATTTTTGCGATAGTAAATTCCACATTTCAAAATCGCCCAACATTCTTTTGCCAGTAAATCCACCTGTTTTATCAAAAGCAGCTTTTTTAATAATGGCAGACAATGGGGCTTTATGAAACAGTGGAGTCTGAAAATAATGCCGTTGATAGGCTTGTTGGGGTGATAATTGAAAAGGAAATATTTGATTTTTATCCTGGTCCAAGGAGCAAAGGCCATAACCCGCTTCGGGGAATTGCTCCATATAGTAAACTAATTGCTCCAAGCCATAGGGGTATATCATATCGTCGGCATCCACATATTTTAGGTATTTACCTTTGGCATAACTGGCTGCCTTATTACGGTTGGGGTAATCGCCCAGGTTGGTTTCGTTAACATAAACCTTTATGCGGGCGTCTTTTGTTTCATACGATCGGGCAATTTCAACAGAGTGATCCTTGCTCCGGTCGTCCACAATAATCAGCTCCCAGTTTGGATAGGTGCTGGCCATAACGCTTTCGATGGCCTCGGCAATGTATTTTTCGCGGTTGTAAACCGTCATTAACACGGAGACAAGAGGAAGATATTTCATGTTCATCTAAGTTTTAGGTGACCAACAATAAGCAATTGAAAATAAGCAAGCCAGGCTAAAGTTGGAGATGATATTATTGAGTTACAGATACTAATTTATTAATGAGTAAAATGATGGTTTTTACGAAAAAAAGGCTTGAACCACTGCTTGTCTTCCAACTAAACTAATATCAAATATCGGTTTAGTATGAGATATCACAACGGAAAGTGCAAGTAATAGGCGAATTAATCCCATAATTTATCTAGTCTGTGAAAAAGTTTTATTTTGATGTTCTTTGAATTTTTAATTAATTGATTAATTGCACCATATAGAATTATATTCAACTCCTTTAGGGTGTTAGTATCTTTTCCTTTATTTAGTACTTTAATAAGTAAGGATTGAATAAATTCATTAGTATAATGTTTGGGTATTGAATTGTTATAAAAAAGAGGTGCGTTTAATTTTTTTAAATATGCTTCCTTATCATTGTCTAAGTATTTTACGTATTCAACTACTTCGTTTAAATTATTAAAGTCATGTACATTTATAAAAGCATCAGGGTTAAAATCTTTGTGGACTGTTGCATCACCCCAATATATGGGTATTGAGTTTGCCTTGATTGGTTGTACTAGCTTTTCAGTGCAATAACCTGGATGGGAGCTATTCTCAAATGCGATGGTGAATTTGTAATTTTTTATAAATTCAAATCTATCGACTACAGGTATTCCTCCAATATTATTTTTATACCTACCTCCAGAATCAACTTTTTTGTATGTATTAAGTAGTTCAAAAAAATGATTGCGTTCCTTTCCTTTAGGGTTTGAAACTAAGGTGTTACAGAATTTACGTTCATTAAAGAAAGATTCACCACAAGTACTACTTATTATTAGATCGTTAAGGTTACCGTATAATATCCATAAAGGAAGGCGATAGTGTTTCTTATTTTGAATCCTATCAAATGAAAGAGAAAAATCGTTAAGTTTTAAATTTGGTCTGATATTTTCTGCTATGAATTCAATTCGAAGCGCATTAGGATATTTTCTATTTTCATAACCATAGCATGAATAAATTAATAATTCAGGAGCCAGATTGTCAAATATTAATTCAAACTCATTTTTCAATAGTTCAGTAAAATAATTAGCTTTAATATTAAAACCGGTCCAAAAATCACAAAAGTGGATATGTATTTTTCTCATTATTTAGTTGAATTACTTTGACCCATTGGAATATTGATAGATAACTTCTTCTCCAACAGATGGGTTTCTTCATTATTTATGGAATTTTGCAGGGTAGAAACAGCTTTGTTAACATACCATAATATACTCCAATTATGAAATATCCACTTTAAAGGCAAACCCCAATTAAAGTTTCGATATATAATCAGCAAATAATCTTTAAGATGATAGGGCTTGGGTCGCAGAAAACCAAAGGTTTTATAAATAAAAAGCCATGCGATTAATGTACGCCTATAAGTAAAATCGGGATTATGGGCATGGAAATGTTCCACTTGCACGTTGTTATCATAAACCAATTTATGACCTGCCATTAAAGCTTCTCTGGCCCAAATCATATCCTCGCCAAACATTACCGGTTGAAAGGGTAATTCAACTATGCATGACTTCCGATACATGGCGGTTACATCATCCCATCCACAAGCATTCCGTTGATCTTGCGGTGATAAGTTTAAAAATTCATGTTTTGATGTGTATTGAACGGATTTTATAGTCGGCTTGCTTTGTGGACGAAACCATAAGTGAGGGTTATATTCCTTTTTATGGGGTACAATTTGTTGTCCGCAAACCCCAGCCACTTCTTTATCCTTAAAGTGACGTATCATATTCTCCAGCCAAAACTCATCGGCCGGTGTAGCATCTTGTACGGTCATAACCACAAATTCTCCTTTGGCTAGAGAAACTCCAAAGTTTCGCGTTGCCCCATGATTAAACGCTTTAGGTGGAATTTCAACCAGACGAACAGGATAGTTTTTTACGAGTTCTAATGTTCCATCAGCACTCCCACTATCTATTACAATTATTTCGCACTGTTTGAAAAGTGTCTGCTTTTGAATACCATCTAGACACGATTCAATGGTAGAAATCCCATTTTTAACAGGGATCACAATGGATATAAGAGGGGTATTATTGTCTGTGCTTTCCGACATGAATAGTGGCTTGAATCTGTTTTAATTTTTGGGTAAGCAATGTATTTAAAAACCTGATCTTATATAAACGTGACATATATAAAAAAAGATACGTGTAAAAAAGGAGTAATTCACCAGGTCTATACTTTTGTTGGGACGTCTTAATAAAGTCAAGAGCAAATTTAATATTCAAACTTTTAACAGCACTGGTAATAATGTTAATGGCCATTGATTTAGCTAAATGCTTTTGATCACCAAGTTGCTCAATACTCCATAAATATAAGTGCTTTCTACTTAGTATTTTTTCGGGTGAATTTAAATTACTCTGACTGATACTTACGTTTTGATGGATTCTGTAGTAACAATCGATAGGTAAATGATAGAAGGTTTTAATATTTAGTTTGTTAAATATTGCTTTTAAATGAATATCCACATCCTGCCAGCAAGCCAGAGATTCGTCAAATCCTCCTGTTTTTAAGAATGCTTCCTTTCTCCAAATAGCACCAGTAGTTTGCCAAACTGAATCCAGTGATAGAAAACGTTCTAAATATTTATCTTCTGTTTCTATATTCCAAATATGAGTATTGTCTCCTATTTTGTTATTAAAGTATTGCATGGGAAATACTGCTAGGTCAATACCCTTGTTTTGCTCAATAATGTCTACTCTTTGTTGTAGGCAATGAGGTGCAAGTAAATCATCTGAATCAAGAAAAATCAAATATTCACCTTGTGCATGTTCAACTCCAATATTACGGCAGGTTGAAGCTCCTTTGGGATGGCGATCTCTACTTATCCATTTTATGCGCATATCCATTTTAATCATATGTTGCACAATTTTAAAGGAGTTATCAGTACTACCATCGTCAACTATTATACATTCCCAAGGTTGAAATGACTGTGTTAAAACAGAATTTAAACATTCCTTTAAAAATGAAAACCTATTATAGTTGGGAATAATTATACTAACCTCTACCACCAATTGTTCTTTTTATGGCAACGCCTTTGTTAATTATTTTCTCGCCCAATAAAGGAAACAATATTCCTTTCCAGGTTTGTTTTAGTTTCCAACCATCTTTTAAGGATAATCGAATACATTGCATGGCATTGTGCCAATCGTGGGCGTTGAGCATTACCTTATAATGAAAATCCAACAAATCGTTGCGATATATTTTTCCTTTCTTTCCTGTTGTTATTATATCCATTTCTTTTGAAACAGTTGGGGGAGGAACCGTTTCTCTCCTAGTAATTGGATCGCTACCTGTTTTTAAACGTTCATCGGCATAATCCAGGCATAATTGCCGGTAATAAGGAACACTGGTTTTGTGCATTTGCGTAGCAGATCCTGTACTTAAACGTAGATAATAAGGACATTGATTGAGTACAGCAAACTTGTATTTTTCAATAATCCTTAACCATAGGTCGTTATCTTCCGAAGTTAAAAACTCTGTTCTATATCCATTAAATTCTTTAAATAGTTTTGTAGGACCTAATACTGTTCCATGTACAATGGGAGAGTAGGGGTTAAAATGTTCTTTTTTGACCAGTATAAAATCTTTGTTCTTAAATAACAGTGTTTTAGGTTGTCTGTATTTATAAGCTACTTTGCTCCTATTGCTCATAAAAGCACATTGCGTACTCACGAAACTAATTTCAGGATGTGCATCAAGAAACTTCATTTGCTTTTCCAACATATCCGGTTCAGAAATATCATCAGCATCGTGCCTTCGGATATATGGGGTTTCAATCAATGACAACCCATTGTTTAAAGAGCGGGATACCCCCATATTTTCCTGTTGAACACATTTTATTCTGGCATCTTTGTAACTTTCAATAATAGCCTGTGTCCCATCTGTGGAACCATCATTGATGATCAAGAGTTCAAAATTCTGATAAGTCTGGTTTAATACCGAATCAATGGCTTCTTTAATATATAATTCTCCATTATATACAGGCATTAAGAAGGTAACAGTCGACATTATTTTTTTATTAATTTGGCTTTTAAGTAACTGGTGATATGAAAATCTACTTTTCTTGTGTATAAAACACTTAAGACAATACAAACAGAAGAAGCAAGAATCGGTAAAACAACAGTGTCGGCCAATGACCAGTCTTTAATATAGTACATCAATATAATGCCTATCTCCTGATGTATTAAATAGAGAAAATAAGAACTAAAACCAACAATTTGAAGGTATTTGAAATTAAGAGGTTTAAGTATTTTTGGATAATAAATAAACAGGAAAAATAAGGCTATAAAACATGCAATAACAAAATTGTGAATTGTAGAACTTGAAGTAAAAGAGAAAATAGCTAATGGAACTATAAGAATGGTATTTATATGTACTTTATTATTAAGGTATAGTTTGTAAAAAAGAACTCCCATTGTAAAATACGGCAGGTATTGACTTAGATTTAAAATTTTTTTAAACCAAAAGGTATAGATTACCGACGAAAAAGGAAAGTTATCCGTTGTAATAAACAAGTCTAAAACCTTTAAGTAAAAAACATTAATAATTATAGTTGTTAAGGTTATGATGTATAGTAGAGTTATGGGTTTCTTTGTTTTGAAAAATAATATACTCATAAGTAAATAGAATTGAATCTCAGGCCATAATGACCAATAAACCCCATCGGTATATTCAAATTTTATTGATTGTGAAAATACATTTAACAATTGAGGTGGAATAAATGTAGAACTCATTATAGTATTATGAAGTTTATGAGCTCTGGGGAATATTAATTCGTAATCAAAAAAAATGGCTACTGTAAATGTAAGTAAGATGGCAATTATTAAAGATGGATAAAGTCGTATAAACCTTTTGACCCAGAATTGTTTAAATGTTGATGTTTTTTCAAGCGTATAAAATATAACAAAGCCACTGATGATAAAGAAAAACATAACACCTAGTCCTCCCCAATCAAAATATTCATATTTGTCTTCGTATGGCAATAGAAAACTGTCAGTATTGGGGTGAGGACGTCCATAAAGGAAATGACTTAACATTACTATAATTACTGAAATTCCTCTAAAACTATCTAGGGTATTTATTCTTTGCATATTTTAAGGATTGGCTAAATTCTAAAATGTTTTTTTAGTTTATTAATAGGTTTCTCTATTATATACCAGGATATTGAAGATATAAATATAAGAAACATTACATTAAGGAATGACGCCCAATTACCTTCAAAAGGATTTATAGTTATTATAGATAAATTGCTTTTTATTACCTTATTAAATACAGCAAAAAAGATAGCCATTATATAAAAAAATGGACCATGATATAAATAAAGGCCGTAACTTATTTTACCCAGGTAAACAAATGGCTGAAACAATGTTAATTTATCCCAGAATTTCATTTTTTGTGGAGCGATTAATAAGTCGATAATTATAAGTGAAATACCTGAGATGATACTAGTAAATAAAACTTCAAAAACTAAGTTGTCTTTTAAAAAATAAATTCCAATAAATGGAATGAAAAATAACCATTTTAAAGGGCTTTTTAATAGTTGCAAACTATTAGCATAATTACTGTCAAAAAGTTTCAGAGCCAAGAGTCCACCTATTGCAAAAGCGTCAATATTACAAGGCATAAGTACAATTCCACTTATGTGGTAATTTACATTTCCAAATGTTGCTTCGGCTATTAAAATGGATAACAATCGAAAGATGGGTCCCAGTACCACAAAAGTTGATAATAGTTTACCTATGTTTTTGGGATTAATAAGCAGAATTAAAGTTGGCCAAACTAAGTAAAATTGTTCTTCCACGGCCAATGACCATAAGGGTCCCAAGGTTCTAAGCCATTCTTGATCAATATAAGTTTTTATATTTGATGCGTAAAAAAAGAACCACCAAAAATTTTCCTTAACAATGGGATGATTAAAAAGAAATAAGAAGAATATCAACAAGTAATAAATGGGGAAAATACGTAAAGTTCGCCGCATATAAAACACATAAAGCGCCCTTTGTAAAGAAAGGTTTTTATTTTTAATCTTTTGCTTACTGTTCAGTAGAATACGGGTTATTAAAAAACCACTAAGTACAAAAAAGATAATTACACCAATAGATCCTAGCTCAAATTGATTGATTGGTGTTTTAAACCAGTGTTGTATAATTACCAGTGAAACAGCCAAAAATCGTAAGAAATCAAGCCTTGCAAAGTAACTTAATTGAGAGTTGTTCAAAGTCGAATCCATTTTTCAGGTAATATATCTTTATTCTCAAGCTTTTCCATTTTGTACCATTTATCCGGAGCAATTACTATTTTATCTTTGTTAGGGTTTAGCCATGCTCCCCACCAACTAAAGGTACTATTGGCAATAATATGATGTTTACAGTTACTCATTAAACGGAGATCTTCAAAAGCATTCTTACCATTATTGTGATCTATAAAAACTGCCTTATGTTTAAATATTAAGTTTTCTTTTGCCCATTGAGGATCATCAGAAAATACAAAATAGGTAGGATTGGTGATTTGTTCCTCTATAATGGTAGCAGCTTTTTGATAATATTCCGGACTTAAAACCTGATGTACATTATTGTAGTGCTTACTCGTTACATAATCACCACGTCGAATATGAACAGAGACAGAATTACAGTTTCCAATTTGGTTTAAGTATTCAATATTGCCCGAACTTGGAGGTATTTTAAATTGAAAGTCTTTTCGAATAATCTCTTCTATGTCTTTAAAATATTGGGCACTTTGCCAAAAACCTTCTAAATAACAGTTTTTACGAACTTTTAAAATATTCTTGTCAAAAGAGGTTTGCTTTTCTTTTACTATATTTTGTTTGTAATAGGGGAGCATCTTATTAAATAAGGTGTTCGCTTTTCTTTTAATGGTATTTGAATACCAACCTTTACTATTACTAATCTGTGCGGCACTTGCTATAGTTACATCAATATTAAACCAATTTAGTCCAAACTCTCTTATTGTTTTTTCTTCCGTCTGCTCATCTTCATAATGACATACATCTATTAATAGGGGAACTTTATATTGATAGCTTATCCTTCGGCCTATAGCATATTGAAACATTTGATTAGCAAGACCACCTCGTAGTTTTATTACAATCATTTATTTTAACTACTATATTTATTGATGAATAGATCAATTGAGTCAAAGTATTTTTCAACGTCAGAAAGTTTATCGGTATCGAAATCCCACCATTTAATTTTTAATAGTTTATCTATTTTGTCTTTTGTAAATCTATATCTTAGTAATTTGATTGGAGAACCAATAGCTATAGCGTACGGAGGAATGTCTTTACTAACGACAGCTCCTGCTCCAATGATAGCACCATCACCTATATTAATACCATCTAGTATTGTAACATTGGCTCCTATAAATACATCATTACCTATACTAATTGCTTTACTCTCTTCTATTTTATTGGATTTGGATAAAGTTGTACCATTTTGTTTAAATGTTGAGTAAAACATTGGATGAGTAGTTAATTTATCGGTTGGGTGAATACCCCATCCACATATTAAGTTAGGTCCAATGGAGCAAAATTTCCCAATCTGAGTTTTAGAAATATGAGAATTTTCAGAAATATATGTGTAATCACCAATTTTTGATTTGCGAATTCTATAAGGGGCATTAACTTTTGCTGTTTTGTTAATTTCAGATAAAAAAACACTATTTTTTATTTTATGCCAAGCAAGGTCCTCTTTGAGCAGAGTTAATTCAGGAATTAATCTACTTGCAACTGAATATCCCCAATGCTGTATGAGTTTTTTTATTTTCAAAATGCTATTAATTATAATACGTACTTAAAATATTTTAGTTCAGAGGCACTATCTGTATTAAAATAATCAATTTGTTCGGGGGACATTTCTTTTACATAATCTCCTGTTTTACCTTTTCTAAAAAACTCCTGTCCTTTATTACCAGTCCACATTTTATTACCCATGCCTCCTGTTTCTTTTACCCGGGCTCTCATTTTATCAATTCGATTACCCTCGATTACCTTTGTTAATAATTCATCAGAGCGTTTAATACTTACAAATTCACATATTTTTTTTAGTT
Source organism: Saccharicrinis sp. 156 (assembly GCF_050589685.1). Taxonomy (NCBI): domain Bacteria; kingdom Pseudomonadati; phylum Bacteroidota; class Bacteroidia; order Marinilabiliales; family Marinilabiliaceae; genus Saccharicrinis; species Saccharicrinis sp. 156. The sequence goes on along the minus strand of NZ_JBNGOS010000029.1, from coordinate 69,672 downwards.
CAATTAACGGCTGCTCTTGTAAATCTTCGTAGCGAATAGTTATTATCTCAGCATTATAAGGATTGTTCTGCCATTGTTGGACATGTTGGTGCCATTTTGAAGGAAATACATGTTTTCCTTCTTTAATCATTTTGTCCATACTAACATGGATACCTAATTTTTGATTAAAGTGGTAATAAGAAACCATAGCATCTCTACCATCTCTTACCAAGTAAATAACCTTTTTATAATGAGGTTGTGGCAAATGGTGAGTTTTGAAGAAGTTTATCGTCCCAAATCGTTTATAATATTTACGGGCATGCACATCAGGTACAATTTCTTGAGCCAACTTATCTGGCATATATTGTGTGTCGATACCATATAATAGTCCAGCCACTAATGATTGCATCCAGGTATTACCTGATTTGGGAAATCCTGCAATAAATACGTCTTGTGATTCTGTTTTGTCAATTGGTATTAAAAACTCTCTCTCAGTTATCTTTTCTAATCTATTTTTACTATGGAGAATGACTAAATCAGATATATATTTCTTTGGATTACCAACAAATTTTAATGTATTTTTTAAATTCATTGTACTAAACAATATTATACCAGGTTAATTGAGGTGCTACAACTCCCGGCCATTTTTCTACTATTTTTGATCCATGTTGACCAACTGTTTCAATGTTAAAACCTAAATATTCTTGAGGTATAGTTAGATAACCAATGCCTGGTTGACCTATGTGTAATTTAATAAAGTAATTAGTTGCATTTAGAAGGTTAGAAGGTATTTTAACTTCCACTTCATTACATTTATCTACTAATATATTTGTACTAGCAAATGCAGTTTCACCATTTGTAGTAATTAATTGCAATACTATTCTTGTATTGTGTGCTTTAATATTTAATTTATATTTAATATTAACTGTTATTTCTTCATTAGATAGGAAGTTACTTTTTAATTCATTTTTACTATCTAATAAGGATATTTCTTTAAAATAAGCTTTGGCTATTGGAACGTCTTTCCCAATATATTTTGCATCACCTGTTTTAGTTGAATTTGCTAAATATGTTTCGATAGTTTCAGTAATTGTTCCTTGGTATGTTTGTGTACCATTTGATAATAATATACCTGTTTTACACAGCTGTCTCATGCTACCCATATTATGACTAACAAACAACACCGTCCTTCCATCGTTGGTGCTCACATCCTGCATTTTCCCGATGGCTTTTTTCTGGAACTCGGCATCGCCTACGGCCAGTACTTCATCTACCACTAATATTTCAGGTTCCAGGTGGGCGGCAATGGCAAAGCCCAGGCGTACGGTCATCCCACTACTATAGCGTTTGGTAGGGGTATCGAGGTATTTGGCTACACCGGCAAACTCTACTATCTCATCCAGCTTGCGGTCAATTTCCCATTTGCGCATACCCATGATGGTGCCGTTCATATAAATATTCTCGCGGCCTGTCATCTCAGGGTGAAAGCCGGTGCCTACCTCTAATAAAGAAGCCAGCCGGCCTTTAACCTTTATGCTGCCGGTGGTAGGGGAGGTCACGCGGGAGAGGAGTTTTAACAGGGTGCTTTTGCCCGCCCCGTTTTTGCCGATGATACCCAGCACTTCACCTTGTTTCACCTCCAGGTTGATATCGCGCAGAGCGGCTACCAGTTCACCTTTCTCGGCTTTTTGTGTGCGGTCGTTTACATGGCCTACTTTGGCGTAGGGGTCGTCTTGTCCAAGGATATTCATACGCACAAAGCGGTTGAGATCGTGGGAGAGGGTACCTGTTCCTACTTCGCCGAGGCGATATATTTTACTTAAATTTTCAATCTTTATAACTGTCTTCGACATGCAATTTTTATTTTACTGCTGCGCAATAATTTTTATGAACCGCGAATTTAACGAATTAAGCGAATTGTAACTGCTTCGCAGTTTATTATTTTATTATTCTTTTATAATTAAGTGAAGCTTCCCCAAAGTTGATGAGAAGCCCGAGTCTATAACCTGTTGCTTTCAAATAGTTGAATACTTGTGCTTCGTGGATATTATCTAATTCTTTGACTGCTTTTAGTTCTACAATTATTTTGTTGTAGCATGTAAAATCGGCAAAATATTGTTTGTTAAGGATATTTCCGTCATATTCAATATTTAAAGGAGCTTCACGCTTAAAAGGGATATTTTGTTTTCCTAATTCAACATCAAGAGCCTCCTTATTCACCCTGTGTAATAGTTATTCATTATCTAAATACTTTTTTAATCTATTTTTAATATATCGTTTTCCATATGTTGTTTTCAGATACTTTTCTCTATGTGTGGCATCTTGTTGGTTGAGGCATGCTTCAAAATACACTAGTTTTAAAGGTCTTCTGTTTTTTGTAGAAAATACTTCTCCACTATTGTGAGCAATTAATCTTTTATCAAGGTCTGAAGTATATCCTGTATAAAACATCTTATCTTTTAGGCTATATAACACATAGGTATAATACATCTTTAAAATTATTACACAGGGTAAACAGCTTCTAGGGATCCACATCCTAAAGTTGAGTGTATCTTCATTGCTGCTCCAATTACTTTATATGCTTCTTCTTTGTAAATCATATATTTAAAATCTACGTAAGTAGATTAATTCGTTCCATTCGGATAATTCGCGGTTAACTATTGTAATCGTTTACATGGCCTACCTTGGCATAGGGGTCTTCTTGTCCCAGAATAGCCTGCCCCGTTATAGGGAAACTTATCTTTTCAGAAAGCTTGGTTGAACTTAAACGTGGGTTCATGCGTACCCAGCGGTTAAGGTTCCCGCTTCTGCGGGACAAGCTGATGGAGAGTGTACCCGTGCCTACCTCGCCGAGGCGGTAGATTTTACTAAGGTTTTCTATTTTGATTACTGTCTTGGTCACTTTGATTTGAGATATGTGATTTGCGAACTGTGATTTACGATTTAATTCTGATTTCTCAAATTGCTAATCTGCTATCGCTAATTATTTAGGTTTTCTATTTTTCTGTGCCCGCCGTAACTTTAAGCGAAGGAGGGATTACAGTCTTTGATATATATTTTAGCTATCGGCTCTTTTTAAAGAATAAAGTATCCGCCTGTTTTTTTACTACCCCGACGTTCAATAAGGTTTTTATTCGTTAGAAATCTAATATACTTATCTAAAGAATCAACAGGTATATCAAGAGCAACTACCATTTCTTTAACCTTGGCTCCTGGATTATTATTTATAAAATTAAGAACCTTTTGTTGTCTTTCATTTAATCCGCCACTTAATCCGCCACTTAATCCGCCACTTAATCCGCCATTTACAGTTTTAACTGGTTGGATATTTTTAGTATTATCATGCTTTGTGTACATTGTTACCTTGAACCCTCCTGAAAAATTTTGGAATTCAGGTAAAGGTAGATTTGCTGATGTAAAATAATTATTCACTCTGCGAATTCCTGACCCATATTTCTCAATTAAACCAAGGTCTTTGCAGAAATCCGCAATCACTTTGTTTCTGGGTATTGAGCTATAATTGTTTGATAATAAATCTTCAATGGTAATATCATCAGGTAATTTACCTGGATTATAAAATTCTATTTTATGCGGGTAAACCTTAACAATAGAATCGGCTGATGATTGGTAATCACGATGAATAATCATGTTCATAATAATTTCTCTCAAAGCTTCCAATGGATATTGCCATTTCTCCGTGTTTTGTGCGTCTCCCGTTATAATGATTTCTTTACGAATATGTTTTCGAACAAAGTTGATAACCTCATTTATTTGAGTTAGCAGGTCACTTTTTGATCTATCGGAATCTTTGATGGTAATATCGTCCTGAAAGAAACCGAGTTCCACTGTTGAAAGAATACAATTATTTTTTTTGAATAATAAATAACAGGCTATCGTTGGTTTTCCATCTTTAATCAGGTTTTGTTTGATTAGAAATGATAGAGGGTCTTCTGCAATGTTTCGACCCTTTGTTATTAATTGCTCAATAGCTTGCTGTACCTTGTCAAAAGAAATATCATCTATTGATATGTCAGGATTAGTCTGTGTATCCCAACTTGTATTGATTGATTTTAAATGCAAATTTGCTACTTCACCCGCAGATAGTAGGTGATTAGCATTTTTCACTCTCTTATAATATCGTCCTTGTATGGCAACTGGTTTGATGGGATATTCCTGAACGAACAAACGGATAATTTCTTTATTATCTATATTGTAAATTTCTGCATCAGGGATTATTTGAGGTGCTGTTTTATTTTTAACTTCATTGATCCATTGCTGCATTGTTTCAGACCTTACATCAATACCTTGTATTTTACCTTCATCTGATACACCAAGCAATATACTTCCTCCTTTAGTATTGGCAAAAGCCACCAATGATTCAATGGCTGCTCTATTAAAATTCATTTTGAATTCAATATGAACAGATTCTCCAGTGAGGATAATATTTTTAAGTTGGTCTGTGGTCATTGATGATTGTTGCGTCTATCTTTTTTGTCCGCGAATTACACTAATTTTTCAAATTGTTTTTACTGCATCGCATATTTTAAATTTGTGCAATTGGTGTAATTAGTGAATGATGTTTTTTGTTATTGTGATTTGCCACTTGTGTTTTTTTGTCCACGAATTGCGCTAATTTCTCTAATTGATTGAATTCGTTTAATTACCAATGATTGTATTATTTCATTGGTTATGATGAACTTACTCTGATCGTTTCGCGGTTCATATTTATGCGTTCAGTAAATGACGGCTAATGGTTTATTGTTGACTGCCGACTGCCTATACAGTATCGATAAAGTTTCTTTCGGTTTTGTGGAAGATGATGATGCCCAAGAATAATATTACACTTGCTACGCCTGCACTGTATGCCAGACTGCCCCAGCTAAAATGTCCTGCACCTAAAAAGGCATATTTAAAGCCTTCAAGGATAGGGGTGAAGGGGTTGAGCATCAGTATATCTTTCATCAGTCCGGGTTCTATGGTGCTTACCGGATAGATAACCGGAGAGGCATACATGAGTAGTTGAACGCCAAAAGTCAGCAAAAAGGTCAGGTCGCGGTATTTGGTGGTCCAGGAGGTAAAGATGATACCGGCTCCCAGCCCGAACATGGCCATTAATAGGATATATACGGGTAGTAGGGCGATGGTCCAGTTGGGTTGTACGGCTCCTTGCTGCGTAGTGAGGTAATAAATGTACACCGCCATGAAAAAGGTGAACTGGATGCCAAACTTGATCAGTCCGCTACTTACCTTGGCAAAGGGCATGATCAGTCTTGGGAAATACACCTTACCAAATATATTGGCGTTCTCGGTAAAGGTCTTGGCTGTGGTGTTGAAGCTCTCAGAGAAGTAGTTCCAGATGGTGATGCCAGCCAGGTAAAAGAGTATCTGTGGCGTGCCATCGGTACTTATTTTAGCAATACGTCCGAATACCACCATATAAATAAGCGTGGTCATGATGGGTTGCACCACGAACCAGATGGGGCCAAGGATGGTTTGCTTATAAACAGTAACGATATCGCGTTTAACAAACATGCGTAGCAAGTCGCGGTAGGCCCATATCTCTTTAAAGTTGATGTCGAACGCATGGCGCTTGGGACGTATGATTAAGTCGTATTTTTCCAATATTGTGTTTTTATTTGATTAATTTTTTATTAGGCGATTTGGTGATATGTTTAGTTGGCGATTTGTTGAGTTGTTAGGTTGATGAGCTGTTAAGTTGTCAGCTCCACAACTCCCCAGTTTCCCAACTCCGCATTTGTTGATTTGTCGATTTGTTTATTTGTTGATTTGTTAAGTTGATGAGCTGTTAAGTTGTCTTCTCCCCATCTCCGCAACTCCCCAACTCTGCATCTCCGCATTTCCCCATCTCCACAGTTCCGCAACTATTTTTAATTTTTGTTTACCACCTCACAGCAGCTTTTACGTACTCATATGCTTTTTCTATTCCTTCGTCGATGGTGAGGTTATCGGTATTGATGGTGAGCTCGGCGTCATCCGGCCTGTCGAAGGGCGCATCCAGTCCGGTAAAATTTTTGATTTCTCCGGCCAGGGCTTTTTTGTACAATCCTTTTGGATCGCGTTGGGCGCAGGTCTCGAAGCTGGCATCTACAAATATCTCAATAAAGTTTTTGGTACCAATAATCTCACGGGCCATATGACGAACTTCGTTGGTAGGGGATATAAAGGCATTGATGCTTATAATGCCGCAGTTTAAAAACAGCTTATTGATTTCAGCTATTCGCCGTATGTTTTCGGTCCTGTCTTCTTCCGAGAAGCCCAGGTTGTTATTGATACCTGTCCGTATATTGTCACCGTCCAATACTTGTGTGAAATAACCTTTCTCCGCTAGCTTTCTTTCCAGTCCGTGTGCCAGGGTGCTTTTGCCGGAGCCGGAGAGTCCGGTGATCCAGATCACTTTGGCGTTCTGGCGCAGGTAGTGCTCCTTATCGGAGCGGGAGAGGTATATGTTTGTTGGGTGGATGTTGGTCATTGTATTTGTTGTTGTTTATTCGTTGATTTGTTGATTTGTTTAGTTGTCGATTTGTTTAGTTGATGAGTTGTTAAGTTGATGAGGTGTATATTTGTCAGCTCCCCAACTTCCCAATTCCGCAACTCCCCATCTGATGATTTGGCGATTTGTTAAGTTGTCATCTCCCCAACTCCCCATCTCCGCAACTCCCCATCTGATGATTTGTTGATTTGTTAAGTTGTTGAGTTGTTAAGTTGTTAAGTTGATGAGCTGTTAAGTTGTCAACTCCGCAACTCCCCAGTTTCCGCAACTCCCCAATTTCGCAACTCCCCATTTGATGATTTGTTGAGTTGTTAAGCTGTTAAGTTGATGAGCTGTTAAGTTGTCATCTCCCCATCTCCGCAACTCCCCAGTTTCCCCAACTCCGCATCTCCGCAACTCCCCATCTGATGATTTGTTGAGTTGTTAAGTTGATGAGCTGTTAAGTTGTCAACTCCGCAACTCCCCAGTTTCCCCAACTCCCCAACTCCCCAACTCCGCAACTCCCCATCTGATGATTTGGCGATTTGTTAAGTTGGCGATTTGTTGAGTTGTCTTCTCCCCATCTCCCCAGTTTCCCCATTTGATGATTTGTTGAGTTGTTAAGTTGTTAAGTTGATGAGGTGTATATTTGTCAGCTCCCCAACTCCGCAGTTCTCCAACTCCCCATCTGATGATTTGGCGATTTGTTTAGTTGGCGATTTGTTTATTTGTTAAGTTGTCTTCTCCCCAATTCCGCAACTCCCCAACTCCCCAATTTCGCAACTCCCCATTTGTTTAGTTGGCGATTTGTTAAGTTGTTAAGTTGTCTTCTCCCCAACTCCGCAACTCCACATCTCCCCAGTTTCCCATCTCCCCAGTTCCCCATCTCCGCACTTCCCACTGCTTTCCGGGCACTGCTTCGCCTCCCTCAGTCCCATATTATGGGGTGAGTAAGTGGTATATATGTACTGTTCCTACGACCTAAAAGTTACTTGTAAGTCAAGGTTTTTAATGGCTGTTATAGTTTTTCAACCGTGGCCTCATCCAGGTTAACCACCAGCGTATAACCGATGTTTGAAATGTTCAGGTATAGTTTCTTTGTTCCCTGCACGGTTTGCACTATGCCTTTTATACCCGTTAAAGGGCCGGATGTTACAGTTATTTCCTCTCCTTTTTTGATATTTTTGGCTTCCACATCAAAATCTATTTTGTTTTCGATGGTGCGTTGCATGGCAATGATCTCATGCTCAGGGATGGATAGAGCTTTCCCTTTGTGCGAGACATAAGCCACCACTCCTGTTACTTCAAAAACAGTGCGATATTGATCCGGTGTGATTTTAATAAATATATATGAACTGATAGCAGGTACCTCCACCCATTTCTTCCGGTCGCTCCATTGTTTGAGCTCCCGTTTGAGGGGCAGGTAATTGATAATTCCGAGTTTGTTCAACCCTTCCGCGACTTTTTTCTCTGCTCTCGACTTGGTATATAAAGCGTACCAGGTATGCGTTGTTGTGTCTCCTTTCAAAATTCTCCAATTTTTGAACGAGCAAATTTAGGAAAATTTTGACAGAGAATGGGTCTTATGTCTTAAAAAAGGACGTTTTTGACCTGAGGTTCAGACGATCGTTTGTGAATCAGGATTATAGGGGGCTTCTAGTCAGTAGCTTGTGGCTCGTAGCGCCTAGCTTCTAGCCAATAACCTATAACCAATAACCAATAACCTATAACCAATAGCTCGTAACCAACAATTAATTGTGTTCCAAAACATCTGATAATATCGTGTTCGAAAACTCTGTGGTTTGTCATTCTTTGTTAACTTTGGGGCTTGCAAATATGCGGAGGTTTAATTGCTGATCTCCCTGAAAATACTAACACTAAAATAATTAGATAAGATGTCAGAATTTGTCTATCAAAAACCGTTTCCTATCAAAAAAGATTCAACCGAATACCGTCTGTTGACCAAAGATTATGTATCGACCATAGATGTTGACGGAAGAAAAATATTAAAAATAGATCCCAAGGGGTTGGCACTGCTGGCGAAAGAAGCTATCGCTGATGTTTCCTTCTACCTGCGTTCTGCCCACCTTGAGAAACTCACCTCCATATTAAACGATGAGGAAGCTTCGGATAATGATAAATTTGTGGCACATACCATGTTGATGAACCAGGTGGTGTCTGCCGAAGGTGCGTTGCCTACCTGTCAGGATACCGGAACGGCTATTGTTGTGGCCAAAAAAGGGGAAGACGTGTATACAGGAGCATGTGACGCGGAATACCTTTCTAAAGGGATCTACGATACTTACCAGGAAAGAAACTTACGTTATTCGCAGGTGGTGCCGCAGACCATGTTTGAGGAAAAGAACACCGGGAATAACCTGCCGGCCCAGATTGATATTTATGCCGAGCAGGGTAACCAGTATGAGTTTTTGTTCCTGACAAAAGGGGGAGGCTCCGGTAACAAGACCTTTTTATACCAGCAAACAAAAAGTTTATTGACCGAGGAGAACCTGGCTAAGTTTGTTGAGCAGAAGATTATGGATCTGGGTACTTCGGCTTGCCCTCCTTACCATCTGGCTTTGGTGATTGGTGGCACATCGGCAGAAGCTACATTGGCTACCGTAAAAAAAGCTTCGGCGGGATATCTGGATCACCTGCCTACTGAAGGTAACGACGGGGGTCAGGCATTTCGTGATTTGGAATGGGAGAAAAAAGTATTGAAGATTTGTCAGGAAAGCCAGATTGGTGCCCAGTTTGGCGGCAAGTATTTTGTGCACGACGTGCGTGTCATCCGTTTGCCCCGGCATGCTGCCTCATGTCCTGTTGGCCTGGGTGTAAGCTGCAGTGCCGACCGAAATGTGAAAGGTAAAATCACGGAGGAGGGAATTTTTCTGGAGCAGTTGGAGAAGAATCCTTCCAGGTTTGTGCCTGAAAGAGCGCCGGAGTTAGCGCCGGCCGTAGATATTGATCTGGATCAGCCTATGGAAGATATTTTAAAGGTGTTGACCAAATATCCTATTAAAACAAGATTGAACCTTTCCGGTACTTTGGTTGTGGCACGGGATATTGCACATGCCAATATTAAAAAGATGCTGGACGAAGGTAAGGAGATGCCGGAATACCTGAAGAACCATCCCGTTTATTATGCCGGGCCCGCAAAAACACCGGAGGGAATGCCATCGGGTAGCTTTGGACCGACCACAGCGGGACGTATGGATCCTTATGTAGACTTGTTTCAAAGTAAAGGTGGCTCCATGATTATGCTGGCTAAAGGAAACCGTTCGGCCGAAGTAACGCATGCCTGTAAAAAGCATGGCGGATTTTATTTGGGTTCTATTGGTGGGCCTGCTGCCATCCTGGCCAAAACAAGTATTAAATCGGTTGAAGTGGTCGATTTCCCCGAACTGGGTATGGAAGCCGTTCGTAAGATTCGTGTTGAAAACTTCCCTGCATTTATTATAGTGGATGACAAAGGAAGTGATTTCTTTGCGGATATGAAGTAGGTTTCAGTAATCAGTAATCAGTCGGCAGTTAGCAGTCAACAATAATACTGATAACTGTTTTCTGCCAACTGGAAACTGCCGACTAGTAGAGCGTTTAATAAATTACGTTAAGAACTTCAACGTGTAAATGACAATTGCAAGTAATTGTATTCTAGTCTAAAATAACATTCTCACTCTATAAACTTTTTACTTTGTAACTTTACGAACTCAATACTAGTTACAGCTTCCTGATGAGGAACATGAAGAGCAAGCATCGGGCGAGCAGTCCTGCTTGCTTTCGATCATGGCTGCCGTAAAATCGCGCAGCAAGCCTCTATTATAATGGTCAATATTTTCACCCACCACATTACTTACGGCCTTATAGACCTCAATCTCGTTTTCAAATAGTATTTTGGCCGCCATGGGGCGCAGGTTGGGCGTGATGATGATTTGAATATCCAACTTCTTTATTTCGCTGATGGACATGTAAATCGTGTTCGTGTCCGTAAGTGAATATATGGAGGACGAGTTGGTTTCAAAATCATAGATACAATAATGTTGGGCCTTGTAAAAATCGTTGGCAACCAGTTCCTTCTTAAGGTTTGTGTCGCCCATAATAGGTAAGCATGCTTTCATCTGTTTGAAATTTTAGTTTGTTGAATAATCAACCAAAATGTAAGTCTACTGTTACGGTTTACTACATTTATGTAGGACAATAACGGACTCCTTATTTATCTATGGCCCTGGTAAACAATACCAAAGGCTGCTTGTGGGTTAATTACATACTTAAATGTTGCAAGAGGCGCGCCAAAATTTCGGAAAGGATCTTTGCAGCTGAAAAAAAACGACTATCCGGCAAGATTGAAAATGCTTCGAGTTTCCAGTCATTTTGAGCGAAGCGAGCCTGCCAGTGGGGCCATGGCCGTCAGGCTATGAAATTTAAAATCTGTATATCATTATCAATTTCGGGAATCAGCTTTTGTGTCGATATCTTTACGCTAGCTACTTTTTTATACTAAGATATTGATGTTTTACCAACACACATTTGGCGCTTAGTCAATATTTTAAACTCATAGTCTGGCGGGCAGACAGGAAGATTATTCAAAGTTTTCCGGACGCCCTAGGCAAGTAGCGATATCACCATTCCGCTTCCGCTCTTCGTTCTCCGATTTCCGCCCGCCACATTCTCTTTCCGCTTTTCCATGGTCAATACTACACCTGAGGGATGTTTTGCTTTGCCGGGCACACTTCCGGAATCGAAGACCCATTTGGTTTTGGCCCCGGCATTGGTTGGTCGATACGTTTTAAAAAGATATCGGCGTTTTTTTCGGCAATCTTATAATACAAGGTTCGTGGTATTATCTTAGAGATATGCAGAAGCAAGCGGTTGAAGAAGCCTGGAATACAGATTATTTTCCTTTTGCCTAATGATTTTAAACTTTTGTCGACCACTTGTTGCGGCGATTTCCAGAATAATTTACGCTTGAGGTAGCTGTCGGAATGCGAGATGCCCTGGCGACTATGGAACTCGGTATTTGTAAATCCGGGACAGAGCGCCTGCACTTTTATATTCTTTTGGGCGAGGTCAATATGCAGGCATTCTGAAAAAGACACCAGAAAGGCTTTTGATGAGCAGTAGAAATAACTGTTTGGGCCGGGATAAAAGGCCGATAAGGATGCCACATTGATAATGCCCCCTTTGCCTTTTTTAACCATTTTGGGCACCGCCCGATACACGATTTTGGTTGTCGCCGTCACGTGTACGTCCAGCATTTGCTGCTGATTGGTGTAGTTACTCTCAAAAAAGTCGCCAATAGAGCCAAAGCCCGCATTGTTAACCAGCAATTCAATGTTTGTGCTTTGATCTATGATATCCAGGAAGTGGTTTAAATCTTCTTGATTGCTGAAGTCGGCAATAACAGGCTGAACTTGCACCCCATACTGATTTGAAATTTCTTGGCTTAAGCGGGTCAAACGACTTTTTCGCCTTCCGGTTATTATCAGATCCCACCCTTGCTTAGCCAGGGTTTTGGCGAATTTGGTTCCGATGCCGCTGGTAGCACCTGTTATTATTGCGGTTTTGTGTTTCGTCATTATTCGGTTGGCCTAAAAAATTGATAGAACTTATGGGGGTGTGCGTTCAAACCGTAAATATAAGCATGTATTGGAATATTCCGGATAAAAATTTTACGAATAGAAATTTTGGTGGAGTGGATGGACCATATGGTATACCGAAGTGATGGAAACCAGTCGCCAGTCATCAGTTCAGGATAAATCCAAATCTAAGATTTTGTGCTGTTTTAGAGGATTCCGGAAGAACCTTCCAAATTAAAATACGGTGTTGTTCGGGATAGTCAGTCAACGGTCACCATCAGATGTCACTCAACAGTTGTTGAATACATCATTCCATAGACTCATCGCCGCCCAGGGAGTCATCAACTGTTCCTTTTCTTTTGTCGGGCTTATAGTTGTTGAACCGGTACGTCAGCACAAAGGTAAGCACGGGTGTATGGATCTTCTGAAAATAATGGTCCTTGAAGCCGATTCCGTCATTGGTGTTCTCGCGGTTGTTGCTTGAGAATACATCCCTAAGCTCAACTATGCCGGTCAGCTTTCTTTTCATAAACTCCTTGCGTACGGCAATATCAAAGGTGTATACCGGTTGGTAAATGCCTTGGGAGGTGATCCTCTTGCTATAGTAACGCCAGTTGCCCTGCAGTTGCGTGAGTGAATTAAGCTTAACGGTTTGGTTAACCCGGTAATTCCAGGTCAATCTGTCTTCGTCGAAACTATAATCTTCCCATTGTCCTTTTACCCTGTAATTATACAGGCTTCCCGACAGATCCATCCTCCACCATTTTACCACATCAAAACTGTAACTTGCATCTACACCCAAATAATAATCCTTGCCTACGTTTTCGGGAAAACGTTGAATAATATTATCCTCATAAATACTTCTTACCCATTCCACTTTGTTATGGGTCATACTGTAATAAGTTTCCAGCGAGAAATAGGAATTTTCCATTTTTTTGAGGTAATTCAATTCGTACGAATCGATATACTCGGGAAGCAAACTGCTGTTCCCGTGCCGGATATTATAGGCGTCGACCCAGGTGTAAAAGGGCTCGAAATGATAACTTTGCGCGCGTTCAATCCTTCGGGAATAACTGGCCATCAGCTCTTGGTTGGCGGGGAGTTTATAGGACAGGTGTGCCGATGGAAAATAATCATATCTGTCTATGGTAGCTTTAATGTCGCCCACTAGGGTGTTTGACCCGGTGCGCAATGCCTCCACCGTTCTGTTTGTATATTCTCCTCTCAGTCCTATTTGATATCCAAATTTTGACGTTTGATTGCCATAAATAAAATATAGCGCATGAATGTTTTGTCTGAATTCAACGTGATTGTCGTACAAAGGATTATCTACCCATAGTCCTGAGCCTGCCAGGATGTCCGATTGTCCTGTTTCATCGTCGCTGTTGTTAAAGGTACTTTGGTATCCGGCCTCAATTTTACCGTGTTTACCGGTTGGTCGGGTGTAATCAAGCTTTGTTTCCAACCGCCCCATAGGGCCTTCTTCGGTACTCTTTTTGCCTTCGGTGATTGTTCCGTCAATATCGCGCAAAACATTTTTACTATACTCGTCCGATTCTCTTTGGCGATAGGTAAATGTTGCTCTCATCTCATGACCTTTCGTGTCGAATTGATGGGTGTAGAAAGCATTCACCGAAATACCCTCGTTGCCGCGATACACATCTTCATCGCTAATATATGGTGTTGGTGTTAAATGATAATTATTATATTCTGAATAATCTAAATCGGCATAGTCCCATTTGTTTCGGCCACCATAACCCACATCTATATTCATGGTTTTCAGGGTGTCGATTCTAAACTCAAGGCCACCTTTTATGTTATATCGGTCAAATTTATTCCGGATATCGCCATCGTGTTCGATGCTAAAAACGGAATCGCCTGAGAAGGTGTTCCTATAGCCGTTTTTTTCGCCGGAATATTCACCCAGGTAATAATCGCCGGAAATAAAATAGGTCATTTTCTTACGCTTCAAATTGAAAAGAAAATCCCCGGCGGCATTGTTTGTCCCGGCTTTTAGATTGTACACTCCGCTTAGCCCGCTTGAACTATTTTTCTTTGTAATAATATTGATAATACCGGATGTTCCGTCGGGGTTATATTTGGCAGACGGATTGGTGATGATTTCGATGTTTTCGATGGTGGAGGCAGGGATTTGTTGCAGGGCTTCCGATGGCTCCAATATAGATGGTACACCATTCACCAATACCGAAAAACTGGTGCTTCCCCGCAACGAAACATTACCTTCGATATCAACCACAATGGACGGAACATTTTCCAGGACATTGACTGCCGAGCCGGAGATAGACGTGTAATGTTTGCTTACATTGACTACCTTTTTGTCCAGCTGAAACTCAATGGCGGCTCTTTCTGCTACCACCTCCACCTCTTCCAGGTTTTCGGAATTTTCCCCCAATGTAATTAAACCAATATCTATTTGTTGGTTTTTACGTTCAATGACAACATCGTTTATCCGTTTAGTTGAGTAGCCAATAAAACTTATATCGAGATAGTAAACCCCCGGGGGCAAACCTTCTAATTTGAATTTGCCGTCAGCTTTGGTTACCGTGCCGCCCAACAGTGTATGGTCCGCCGAATGGTAGATGGCCACGGTAACATATTCCAATGCCACCATTCTATGTGCCGCCACCACTGTGCCACGTACAACACCGCTGTTAATCTCAGCCTCGGCAAAGCCCGTTGAAGGTATGCACCAAAGCATCGCCAAAATACAAATAAACACTCTACACATACAAAAGCTGTTTTTTAAATAGCCCACCTTGTTTATTTCAGGTCAACAGTAAGTATTATAATACCGGCCTGAATAATTCAAGTGTTTTTTACTTTTTGCTTATTACAGATAAAAGCCGAAAAAGTGTCCTTAAGCTTTTTCGGGGGATAACCCTCGATATATAGCCTGGACTGAATCGGCTTTGGGTGCAATATTCAAAAATATCATGAAATAAAGCAGGCTAGAAAAAAGAATTTCAAATATAGAAAAAGCTATTTAAGTAAATAATTCTTTGGCTAAAAAAAATTACGGTGTCGTGCTCATCAACTTTCTAAGTCCTAAAATGGACTGGATGGGTAGTTTGCAGGCATTGTTTTTGCAGAGATAAAACGTGAGTTGTTTATTTCGTTTTCCTTTTGCCACAGGAATTTTCTCGCTTTCTGCTGCAATAAAAACAAAAGGATTAAAGTCCATCAGGAATTCATCCCTGGCTTTTTCCTTGCCTTCCCCTGAAATTACCAATTCATAATTTTCGTGGATGAAGAACAGCTTAAGTCGCTGCCAGTTGGCGTAATATTTACCATGTTGATCAATTCTTCCGGACAGGTTTTTAAGCATTTGCAACGAGGTTGAATAAGCTTCTTTGTTCAAGAAATACTTGCTCAAGCGATAAAGATTAACCGCCATCACAGAATTTGATGCAGGTATTACGTTATCGGACAGCTCGGATTTTCTGATCATCAAAGGATCGTCCAGGATGGAGGTATAATAAAACAATTGGTTATCCTCGTTAAAGAAATGACAGGTCGCATATTCGCATAAGTCCCTGGCGTTAAAAAGCCAATCCTCGTTAAAAGTAACCTGATACAGGTCTATCCAAGCGTCAATCAGAAGCGCATAGTCGTCCAGGAAGGCATTGATGGTACCCTTTTGCCCTTTCAGACTCCTCCAAAGGCCTCCGTCAGTTTTAAATGCTTTGCGCACAAGGAATTCTGAAGCATGGATGGCATCCTTCAGGTATGAGTGCTGTCCTGTGGCTCTGTAAGCATGAACCAGACCCTTGATGATAATCGCATTCCACGAAGTCAGTATTTTGTCGTCCAAACCGGGGCGTTCCCTTTTGTTTCTGGCTTCAAATAAAATTCTTTTGCCTTTTTTCAGGAGGGTGGATAAATCTTTTGCATTTAATGCACGATCATGGGCGAATTGTTCAATGGAAGAGGTCTGAAACAATACGTTGGCACCATATTCCCAATTTCCGATATCAGAGATGTTGTAAAATGCGCAAAAAAGTTCGGCATCCTGATGGAGCAGTTCCGTCACCTCGCTTTTTGTCCAGACATAATATTTCCCTTCGGCCCCTTCGCTATCCGCATCCAGTGAGGCATAATAACCGCCTGTTGGAGATTTCAATTCGCGGTTTACGAACGTGACCGTTTCTTCCACGATTTGCTTGAATAATGGGTTGTGGGTGAGCTGATAGGCATTGGCATACACTTCGAGCAGTTGCCCCTGGTCGTACAACATTTTTTCAAAGTGAGGCACTTTCCAATAGGCATCGACCGAATATCTCGAAAAACCACCGCCAACATGGTCGTAGATCCCACCCCAGGCCATTCTGGACAAGGATAGGTTAATGTATTTTTCGATGTCGGTATTGGATTTTTTAAACAGATAAGAAAGCAGGAAGCTGTACTCCACAGGCATGGGGAACTTAGGTGCCCCTTTGTTGCCTCCCCATTCAAAATCGAGGTTATCCTTCCATGATTCTATGGTATGGTCCATGGTTTCCACGGTAAACAAGGCGGAATCTTTCACCAGACCGACAAAATCCATCCTTTCAATACCCTGTTTTATTTGTTTTGCCAACTGGTCCAACCGCTCGGGAGACTTTAAAAATATTTGCTGAATCTCGTTTAACAAATTCAGCCACTGGCGTTTTTGGAAATAGGTGCCCGCAAATACGGGTCTGCCATCGGGCAAGGCGATAATATTTAGGGGCCATCCTCCTTTGCCTGTCGTTAAATGGGCCACATCCATAAACAATTGATCCAGATCAGGACGCTCCTCTCTGTCTATCTTGATGGATATGAAATTATTGTTCATCACATCCGCCACCTGTTGGTCGCTAAAGCTCTCCTCTTCCATCACATGGCACCAATGGCAGGCGGCATATCCTATTGAAATAACGATTAATTTATTGTTTTTCTCAGCTTTTTGTAAGGCATTTTTCCCCCAAGGGTACCAATATACCGGGTTGTTGGCGTGCATCAACAAATAAGGGCTTGTTTCCTTAGCCAAAGCATTTTTATATATGTAGGTATTCATATGTCTATGTTTTCTTTAGTTCACTAAAGTCTCAATTTAAAAGTTATTCCAGATTACCCGTTGGACAATTCCATAATCAGATGCCTGCCCGACACAGACGGTGTACTCCCCATCAAATTTAACTCCCAATTTATGCCCGGGACGGGCTATTGGCTTGTGTGATAAGAGGAATACCTAAGTTTGACCATGGCGCTTTGCATGAAGTAATCCTTTGTAACATGTTATTAACATATAAACCATCGGTAAAGTTTAGAAAGCGTGGTTCAAAGTATATTTTTTATTCAAATATTGGCTTAGGTCAATAACTTTTTTACTTTTGTATACAGTCTGTAAAACCGATAAGAATTATTGTAAAATATATTTTATGGGATGACAATCAAATTTGGGAACAAGAAGCTCCGCAATGTTTATTTGCGGAGTTTTATTTTTTATAAGACTACTATATCGTTAACCCGGATGATGTATTAGCGGTGCATAACAGGATTTCTAATGGATATGGCGGGCTAAAACAGAAGAACACCGGTTTTAATTCCTTGTGGAATGATACTACGTAATAGAGAAACAGTTTTTTTAGCGTTATCAGCTAAAAGCATCAGAAAGATTTTTCAGCCATGGTAGATAAAAATATATTGCTTGAATTGGTTAAAATGCGCATGCCATACGGAAAATACAAAGGTACCATACTATGTGATTTACCCGAGTTTTACCTCGCCTGGTACCATCAAAAAGGTTTTCCGGAAGGGAAATTGGGAATGCTGTTGGCTACCTTGTATGAAATCAAACTGAATGGTTTGGAATACCTATTGCGCGAGATCAGAAAGATGTAACCGATGATCTGTGCCCGGTACTTAATTGTGGCAACAATGATTTATTGGTAACGGTAAACTATGTGTTTCATTTTCAAAATTCAACACAGGCTTTCGGGCATTTTAATCACTAATTAGGCCTGATCTGTAGCATCAATGTTAAAAAAGATGAAATAAGTCACTATTTTAGGTCTTCCCAAAGGATGGGTAAACGATGATTTATTACATTTGTTTATTGTAAACATTAAATTAAACATGGCTAACAATAGAGAAATTATCCTTGTAAATATTTCCGGTGATGACAAGCCGGGACTTACATCTTCCCTCACAGAAATATTATCGCATTACAATGTTCAAATTTTAGATATCGGTCAGGCCGTAATCCACGACGATTTGGGCTTGGGAATCTTGTTTGAAGTACCCCAGGCCTATGAGTCTGCACCCATCTTAAAAGATTTACTGTTTAAATCGTACGAAATAGGCGTTAAAATTAAGTTTACCCCGATATCCGATGCAAGATATGCCGAATGGGTGTCGCACCAAGGGAAGGAGCGTTATATCATTACATTGTTGGCCCGTAAAATTACAGCAGAACATTTGGCTAAAGTTACCAGGGTTATCTCCTCGCAGCAATTAAATATTGATACCATCACCAGGCTGTCCGGCAGGATTGATCTGAACTCGGAACCTACACATAATAAGGCCGTGGTTGAGTTTTCGGTAAGGGGTACACCCATCGATGCGGAGATCATGAAAAGCGACTTTATGGAGCTTTCCGGGAAAATTGGTGTGGACATTGCTTTTCAGGAAGACAATATCTTCCGCAGAAACCGCCGCCTGGTATGTTTTGATATGGATTCTACCCTTATTCAGGCTGAAGTAATCGACGAGCTGGCCGAAAAAGCTGGTGTTGGCGATAAGGTGAAAAAGATTACCGAAGCAGCCATGCGGGGTGAAATCGATTTTAACGAAAGTTTTGTGCAAAGAGTATCTTTGCTTAAGGGGCTGAATGAGAGCGTGATGAAGGAAGTCGCCGAAAACCTTCCCATTACCGAAGGTGCAGAGCGTTTAATGAAGACCTTGAATAAATATGGGTACAGAACAGCTATTCTATCAGGCGGATTCAACTATTTTGGTAATTATCTGAAAGCTAAGCTGGGTGTTGATTACGTATTTTCCAACGAACTGGAGATTAAGAAAGGAAAGTTAACAGGGAAACATGTGGGCGACATTGTGGATGGTAAGCGTAAAGCTGAGCTTTTGAAACTATTGGCTTTTAAGGAAGATATTCATCTGGATCAGGTTATTGCTGTGGGTGATGGTTCAAATGACCTGCCCATGTTACAGCTTGCGGGACTGGGGATTGCCTTTCACGCGAAACCAAAGGTAAAGGCCGGGGCCGATAATTCCATATCCACCATTGGGCTGGATGCTATTTTATATATGCTGGGATTTAGGGACAGGGAGATCAATAAATAGGTATTTTAACCTACGGTCCTTCGTTTTACCCGGATTTTGTAATAGAGATTATAAAAAGCATTTAAAATATAAAACAACAGCCATCAAAAGCTAGCTTTTGATGGCTGTTGTTTTATGGTATAGTTGTTTGTTTATTTGGATTGTAATCCCGAAGGATCCACTGTTCTTACGGATGGCGGAAGGTTATACCCATCGCCGTGGTCGATTATCTAAACTTAATGATCTTCTTCATGGTTCCGTCGTAAAGGTTGAATTTGTGGAAACCACATTCCAGTCCGCCGTTAAAAAGTTTTAATTTCTCCAGTGGTTTTAAACCCACATTTTTCAAGGCCTCTTTATCCGAGGTAATTACCCATGCGTCATATCCCGTGAAAGTTTTCTTTAGCTGATTTCCAATCATTCTATAAAAATCAACAATATCTTTGTCCTTCATCAAACGTTCTCCGTAGGGCGGATTCATAATGATCATGCCTTTCGGGTATTGGGGTTCCAAGCGCTCAAAGGAAGTAACGGAAAAGTTAATGTCGCGGTTAAACCTGAATTGCAGTGCAGATTCCCTTGCCACATCAATGGCTTTTATATTGGCATCGCTTCCGAATATTCTTAAGCGAGGATGCGAAATATTTTCTTTTGCCTCTTCAACTACTTTATTCCAAAGTGTCTCATCGTAATCTTTCCATCCCATGAATCCAAAGGATTTCTTATGCAGGCCCGGAGGATAGTTTTTTGCGAACATCACCGCCTCCATCAAGATAGTTCCGGAACCGCACATCGGATCAATCAGGGGCATTTTTTTGTCCCAGCCTGAAAGCATCACCATACCTGCGGCCAATACTTCATTCAGGGGCGCTTTGTGCTGACCCATTCGATACCCTCTTTTGTGCAAAGAATCACCGGAACTGTCCAGCGAAATAGTAGCCTTTTCCCTGGCCAGGTGTATCACCAAACGAATGTTGGGGTTCTCTACGTCTACCGAAGGCCTTTTTCCTTCTTTTTCGCGAAACTGATCGACAATGGCATCCTTCATTTTCAGGGCCACATATTGCGAATGCGTAAATACTTCCGAAAAAACCACCGGATCAATAGCCAAGGTCTCCTTAACGCTCATGATCGATGACCAGTCAAATTTTTTGACGCCATCATACAGTTCCTGATCGTTTTTGGCGGTGAAATGATGAATAGGAAGTAAAATTCTGATTGCCGTTCTTAACTGCAAGTTGGCCTTGTATAAAATTTCCTTGTCTCCCTCAAACTCAACGGCCCTGTTTACCGCTTTGACTTCCTGAGCTCCTATTTCCTTTAGCTCTTCAGCCAGAACCTCTTCCAGCCCATGAAATGTTTTTGCAATCAGTTTCAATATCGTAAGTCTTTAATAATTAATCCGAGGCAATATCGTTCATTGCCGTTTTCGGCTGCGAAGTTAATTAATACCTGTTGTTATGCAATACACTAAGCCGTAATTTTTTGGCTTGTTACCGTCACATTTCCTCATTTTGTGTACCGGGTTATCTTGAATACTGCCGGCATTTTTAAGCTCCAAACCTAAATTCCACTTACAACACAGCAATGTGAGATGTCTTAAACCGGGATTTCCTCGATACGGCTGATATTAAGGTGTTTTTCAGGTTCCTAATGACAGATCGAGGATTATGTTCCGGGAGGATTGATAGGTGGTTGTAGCCAAATGGAAATCATACGCCTGAAAAAAAGCCCCAAAAAGAATTGTTTCTATTGGGGGCTCATCCTACATGTTGTTTTGGAATAACGGATCAGTCTTGTCAGTCTATATGTTTATTATCTGTGCGACATGCTGTGATGGGACTTGTATTTACTTCATATTTATTTACTGCCTGAATAATCGCAGGGATTACTTTTCTCGTTTTTCCAATCTCTTTTTAATTTTCTTAATCACGGACTCGATGGAAGCTTCAGGTTCTATGACATTATAATCGCCCCAAAACTGCGGATCGGAAAACCCCTCGACATGATCATGCAATATAATATTGTGCTTGATGCGTTCGTTCACCTTGTATGGCCTATCCAATGATCTTTTCCAATCGGTCATAGCCATTTCGATGGTTGAGGTGTAATACGTGTTGAAGAACTTTTTCTTCCAGTTGATTTTAAAGGTGATTTGACCCCTGGAATAACTGTACATATACTTTCCGTCCTGCTTACGGTAATTCACCAAATAGCTTGCCTCGGTCGGATATACCCTGGCTCCGGCGGGTTTGCGTTTTATAAACATAGCCGATGCCTTGTTCTTGTCTTCGATATTTATACTGTAATTGGCACTGGTGATCGCCATCGATTCTACATCAACATACAATTTGCCATAAAACAATGGGTCTTCGATATATTCTTTTTGTTTAAAGTCGATGACATATATAATTTTATTGTCGACCTTGGTTATATTATCTAACTTAAAATGGTAATAATCCAAATCTTCAACAGTAAGGATACTATAGGGATCTTTCATAATATCCAACATCAATGTGGAATAAGGACCGCCTTGTAATTTGAAAGTGATGGTATCCATTTTGGAATAATCAGCATCTTTACGTGCCTTATAAAGTTTTAATCCATCCAAACGATGATTGGAATAGGGTTGTTTGTGTACGTCGATAACCGCCTCTGTCAATGATACATAAGATCGTCTTCGTTGTATGGTCTCACGATAAAAAGTAGTCATTCGTACGGGCTGCTGCATATAGTTGTTTCGCTTGTTGTGAATCACTTCCCGGATAATTTGGTGGGCGTCTTTAGGTGCAACATTTATCTCAGAAAGGGAGATAGACAGTAAATCGAGTTCAATTCTGTTTTTATCGGGTTTTAATTCCGAAAGTGCGATGTGTTTGCTTTTATACCCCAGGTACGATACCATTATCTTTGTGCTAATAGGCAAATCTTTAGGAACCTTAAGCAAAAAGTACCCCTCGGAATTGGATACGGTGGCAAAGTTTGTTCCATCGATAGTCAGTGTGGCAAAAACCAATGGGTTGCGAGAATCGCTATCGATAATTTTACCCCGGTACTGAACCGTATTAAGCGTATCCGGTATAATGTCTTCCTCTTCAAAAATGGGAGCTGCGCAAATTGATGCGGGTACAATGCCTACTACCATGATGAAAATCGAAAGCAACATTACTAAACGGAGATTAATATTTGAATTTTTCATGATCCTATATTTAAATTAGACTTCCTGTTACTGTATATAAGACATTGCTGGGCGCATTTTCCCCTATTCGTTAAGCGATTTTTTTTTACCGGATATAGTAGTGATTGTACAAAGCGGTTTGTTGACAAGGGTAAAATAAGTAACCCCATGGTAACCCAAATAGCGGTCTACTTTTTGCAGACTTGGAGAATGTGCCTATCCCGGTTGCTTCGTAGCCGTACTTCACCCGGTACCGGGGCTAAGGGGAAAGCAGAAGCCGTATCAGTAAGTGAAGCAAGCCAATTATTAAAAAACGTCATAAACAGGAGGCGTATTTTTCCGGAATAGATAACAGGGTATTTACGTCTTTCTTGCAAAGACTTTTTAAATATGTTTAACCATCTTTTTCCTGCTTGCAAAAATTGTATTGTTACCTTTGACCGCCTTTTTGATAAGGTTTTTCACAACTAATTTGGATACATGCGCCAGGAGGGGAGAATTCGGGAATTAGAGTTTGAATCTGTTCCGAAGTTACTTTGGAAATATTTTCTGCCAGCTTTTGCAGGGGTAATCATCAACTCGTTATACAATATTGTAGATAGAATATTTATTGGGCAAGGAGTTGGCGCCTTGGCTTTGGCCGGCTTAAGCGCCATATTTCCGGTGATGATCATCATGATGGCTTTTGGTATGATGGTGGGCATGGGAGCCGGGGTTCGGATATCTATTAACCTGGGTAAAAAGGACTTTGAAAGAGCGGAGCAGGTTTTGGGGAATGCTTTTATATTAATGATTGTTGTGTCGGCGATAATTACAGCCATTGGATTCTTGATCAGTGACCCCTTGTTGCAATTTTTTGGCGTCAACCAACAAACCTATGATTATGCAAAGGAATACCTCTATATTATTTTGGGTGGTAGTATTTTTAATATCTTAGGATATGCCCTTAATAATTTAATCCGTTCCGAAGGAAGTGCTAATGTTGCCATGATCTCGATGCTGATTAGTGCCGGATTGAATATTTTACTGGATTATATCTTTATTATTCACCTTGAAATGGGGGTGAAGGGGGCAGCATACGCTACGGTTCTTTCTCAAGTTGTGCTGACCGTATGGGTCATTGCCCACTTTAAGAGTAAGCGTTCCGTGATTAAACTGCGTAATTGCAGACTTAAGCTCAAGGGCGATATTGTTTGGTATATTATTAGCATTGGCTTTGCTCCTTTTAGTATGCAGTTGGCTTCTAGTGCTGTTTTTGGAATATATAATATTCAACTGATAAAATACGGAAGTGATATGGCCATCGGTGCCATGGGCGTAATTATCAGTATTACCATGCTGTTGGTGATGACCATCATGGCTATTACCATGGCCAATCAGCCGATTATAGGGTTCAATGTGGGTGCTAAAAAATATAAAAGAGTGAAGCAGACATTGCTGGTATCTATTGTATCGGCAACGGTTATATCCTTGATTGGTTTTGTGATTGCCCAGGTATTACCAGTTCCCATCATTAGATTGTTTAATAATGAAGATGCAGAATTGTTAAGGATAGGAATTAAAGGTTTGCGTATATTTTTACTTGCTTTACCTTTTATAGGTTTTCAAATAGTGATGGGTAATTATTACCAGTCCATAGGCAAAGCAGGCGTGTCTGCTTTCTTATCCTTGTTGCGTCAGGTTATTTTTTTAATACCTCTTCTATTTATTCTCCCTAATTATTATGGACTTAACGGGGTGTGGTTCTCGGCACCGGTTTCCGATACCATGGCGGCGTTAGTGTGTGTGTGTTTCATGATTAAAGAGTTTCGTAAGTTAAATAAAGCTACTGCCGCATAGGCTTGGATGGATAAGGAAAATTATCCATGCGGCTAGTGAAATAAATCAACAATAAATGTTAAATTATTTTTAAATGAGAATATTCTCAATATATTTGTATCGAGAATAATCTCATTACTGAGATAGTTTTTAAATTATGCCAAGAAGAAAAAGATTAAGAAAGGTGGTAGCGCCACCGAAATTCCAAGGGTATAAACCCTATGGTACGGTAGGCAAACCTACGGGTTCTATTGATTTGTTGTACGAGGAATATGAAGCCATTAAACTGGCCGATTACGATTTGATGAACCATAACGAAGCGGCTGTTTTAATGGGCGTTTCCAGGGCAACGTTTGCGAGGATATACGAAAGTGCCCGGAGAAAAATAGCGGTAGCCCTGGTAGAATCGAAAGAGATAAAATCGGTTTTTGGAAATGCCACCTTACTCGATAACTGGTTTATGTGCGTAAAGTGTAACGCAAAATTTACTATGCCGGCGTCAGTAGTCAGTAAAGATTGTCCTATTTGTAAGGCACCCGAAATTGAATTATTGCAAGCGGAGTAGTAACAGAACATCGAGTCTTAGGCCTTTTTTAGGTTTTAAATTTGAATACTTTATACTATAAAAATGAAAACAGTAATTACATCATCAGGAGAAAACTTAATGTCGTCATTCGATATGCGATTTGGCAGGGCAGCGTACTTTTGCGTGTTAGATCAAGATAGTGGTAATGCGGAATTTCTGGAAAACGTAAATAAAGACGACAGTCATGGAGCAGGCACAAAAGTAGCGGAAAGATTAATCGAATTGGGAATACAAAAGGTTGTGTCCGGCGATTTTGGACCTAAGGCCAAAGAACTTTTGGAGAAGTTTAATATTCAAATGGTTGTACTGCAAAACGCTGGCCTCACCATTGATGATATTGTTGGTAAAATGAAAAACTAATGTCGTGTCAAGTCTGAAATGACGGTTAAGTTAAAAGAACAATACTTGGGCTGTCAGATTAGGCGTGACGGGACACTTGTCTATCGCTCTTTAGGAATTATTAAAACGCAAAAAAGCATGGTGAAGAGGGCAGTCCGCTTTATCCCGCCATATGCATTTGAAAATATAATTGTTTTGCTAAATGGATGAGATGGTAGTTTTTGTTTGTACACCTTATAAATAGAATCTGCTACCTCATTCTGTTTGAAAAGCAGAATTAAATATTGTAAATATGAATCATTTAATAGCAGTCCCTGTGGACAACGAGGATGTTTTAGACGCTCACTTTGGGCATTGTAAATTTTTTTATCTGGCTACCGTTAAGGATGGAGAAGTGGTTTCTGCAGAAAAAGTAGTTCCGCCTCCTCATGAGCCCGGTTTATTGCCCAAGTGGCTGTCAGAAAGAAACGTAACCGACATTGTTGCCGGAGGAATGGGGCAAAAGGCCATCCAGTTGTTTAATGCCAACAAGGTAAATGCATTTGTAGGAGCTCCCAAAATGGATGCTAAGAGCTTGGTAGATGGGTTCTTAAGTAAATCGTTAAGTTTTGCAGCTAATTATTGCGACCATTAAAAATGGAGGAAGCATGTTCCCGGTGTCATCTAAAGTCAGTGAATAAACTGATCGCTAAGTTTCAGCCTTCATTGGAAGTTTCGGAAGCGTTGCAGGTAGAGGCCAAAAAAATATTGGCTGAAAATGCACACCTACCGAACCCCTATGTTGCGACCTACATTCAACGTCTGGCAAAAGACAAGATGAATGTGGCAAGTCTGTATCGGGAAGAAAAAATAAGAGCTAATACCGTTTTGCTCTCCAATTACGAGTATTGGAAAAACTATGTGTCGGAAAGTGAAGATCCATTTCGCACGGCGGTAAAGCTGGCCATGGCCGGTAATATTATCGATTACGGGGCACATACCGCGCCCGATGATATTGAGGCATCGATTAATGAGCTGATAAAAAAAGATTTATCTGAAGATAACGTGCGACAATTACATTCGGATATTGCCCGATCGAGCCATATACTTTATCTGGGCGATAATGCAGGTGAAATAGTTTTTGACAAATTATTGATAGAAACCATGCAGCACCCCCATATTACCTATGTGGTACGGGGCCAGCCTGTCATTAATGATGTTACCTTCGCTGATGCCAGGCAGACAGGAATAGATCAGCTATGTAAGGTTATTTCAAATGGTTATGATGCTCCGTCGACTTTATTGGAACATTGCTCGCCTGAATTGATAAAAGCCTATCATTCCGCCGATCTGGTTATTTCAAAAGGTCAGGGCAATTTTGAAGGATTGATGCAGGCAAAACATCCAACATTATATTTTTTACTGACGGCCAAATGTAAACCCATCGCACAAATGCTTGATGTATCGGAGGGTGATTTGGTCATTAAAAAACAAGGATAATGGATTACAAAATTGCCATAGCAAGCGGTAAGGGCGGTACAGGAAAAACAACCGTTGCCGTTAGCTTGTACCGGATGTTGACCCGTGAATTTGAGGCAATTGTGCAATTGGTTGATTGTGACGTAGAAGAACCCAATGATGTGATTTTTTTCCCGGAAGCGGAAAAGATAGGCGAAGAGGATGTGTTGCAGAAAATACCGCAAATTGATGTGACAAAGTGTACTTTTTGCAGAGCGTGTGCCGAATATTGCGCATTTAATGCGATTGTGGTATTGCCAACAGCGCGGTTTGCCGAAGTGAACCCTTCGTTATGCCATTCTTGCGGCGCTTGTTTGGAGGCCTGCCAACAGGGTGCCATATCTGAATATGATCAGATGATCGGAAAGATATCCGACTTTAAAACATCGATAGGGGAAGGGGTGATGGAAGGTAGACTGAGGATCGGTTCTTCTATGCAAACTATGTTCATCAAAGAATTGAAGAAAAAGGTTCCTTCGGGAGCCGAAATAACAATTTATGATGCGCCTCCGGGCACCAGTTGCTCTGTGGTAGAAACTACGGTTAACAGTGACTATGTTTTGTTGGTAACCGAACCGACGCCCTTTGGTTTGTACGACCTGAAACTGACCGTTGAACTCATGCATGACCTTAACAAAGAATTTGGTGTGATAGTAAACAAAGCAGGATTGGGCAATGACGACATCTACCATTTTATTGAGGAGAACAATATTGACCTGGTAGGCGAAATTCCATTTGTAGATGCTTTTGCGACTACTTATGCCCAAGGAAATTTAGATGAGGATATGCCTCAGGAAATAACGGATGCATTTTATGCTATTGTTGAAAAGTTGAAATTTAGAATACTGGTGGATGAAAGAGATAACCATACTCAGCGGTAAGGGCGGCACCGGAAAAACATCTGTAACAGCGGCGTTGGCATCGCTGGCGGGTAATGCAGTATTGTGCGACAATGATGTGGATGCTGCCGATTTACATTTGATTCTTGCCCCGGAGGTTCGGGAAGAACATATTTATCAAGGTGCATGGCAAGCCAGTATTCGTCAGGATATCTGCTTGCCATGCAATCTTTGCATGGATAAGTGTCGTTTTGGTGCTATTCACCTCAACGAAGGCGGCTATCCGGAAGTTAACCCATTTCAATGCGAAGGATGTAGGTTATGCGAGCGGATCTGCCCGGCCAATGCTGTTGAATCGGAACAGAGTACCAACAATCGCTGGTTTGTGTCGTCAACACGGTTTGGTACTATGGTGCATGCGAAAATGGGACCGGGTGAAGAGAATTCGGGTAAGCTGGTTTCTACGATCCGAAAAAAAGCAAAGGAGATTGCCATTGATACAAAAGCCGATTTTATTATTAATGATGGCCCTCCGGGTATAGGTTGTTCAACAATATCTGCGCTCTCGGGCACCAACCTGGTGGTACTGGTGGCTGAGCCCTCTAAGTCTGGTTTTTACGATGCCAGGCGGTTGGTAGAACTGGTACAGTCCTTTGATACGCCCATATTGGCAGTCATCAACAAAGCGGATGTGAACAACGATATGGCCAAGGTAATTGCAGATTTCTTCGAAAGCCAGCAAATTCCTGTATTGGCCAAAATACCTTTTAGCAAAGAGGTGGTGATGGCTATGGTGGAAGCCAAAACTATTAATGAATACAATGGCCAATCGGAAATTGCTCAATGCCTGGAGACAATTTGGGAAAAGATTAAACAAAAGAGTGTGTAGGATTGAATCATAAACTTGCAGGTCATTTTTAAGAATGTCAAGTGATTGTAGGGTAATTAAAAGTCCGTTATCCGGGACGGAAAAAAAGAGGAACAATTATGATAAAAGATGAATTTAAGTTAAGGCCTCGTTACAACGAAGTAGATAGAATGGGCTATGTGTACCATGCCAACCATGTGACGTATTGTCATCAGGCACGTACGGAATTGATGCGCAAATATGGCTTGCACGATGATGAACTGGAGAATAAAGGATATATGTTACCTGTTATTTCCTTTAACATAGAATATAAAACACCTGCTAAATATGATGAGGAATTAACCATAACAACCACGGTGAGAGCGTTGCCCAAAATTAGGTTTTGCCTTGAGTTCGAGATTAAGAACGGTGAGGATAAAATAGTTAGTAAGGGCAATTCTGAAGTTGTATTTGTGGACAGTGAAACAAGATTGCCTATGGCCGTTCCTGAGTTTGCAACGCAAGCATTGGCCGGGGCGTTTGTAAATAATCTGATCAGTCAAGAGGTATCAGGTTATTAAACCTGCCATATGGATTAGAAATTCTGTTACGCAAATCAACTACATAAAAACAAGGTGTTTCACTGAGTTGCTTCAACTCACCAAAGCGTTACCATGCTACTCTCAGCAATTCCTTGTTTTATGTTGTTTAAAATGCTCTTTACACACCGCTATTGCACAATCCGGGTAAATTAATATTGGTAAAACAACTGTTTTGCCCCATTCCTAACAATTAAATTCAATTTTCGGGTCTCTGAACATTGCGGCTTTCCTGTAGTTTTTTTATTTCTAATAAAAAGGTTTTGTTTTTGCTTCAGGAAATGCTGCAATGTTTTTTTGCAGACTATATGGTTTCAGCAGAAAATTTATACGCAAAATGGAAAATCCCATGGTTTACCCAGACCCCTGCGGTCCCGCAGCAGGGGCAATACGCTATTTTAAGATCGTCCCAAAATTGTCAATAGATTACATCTAAATGCCAAGGCTACTTCAACCTGTTTTTTCCAAAAATCTCGTGAGTTTTTTTCACTATTACGCTCACATTGTACTCGTTTGTCGCAAATAGAATAAAAAAGTTACCAAAGTGGTAATGTGTTTTGATTTTCAGTTTGTTGCCAACTCTAAAATAGATTCAATAAACCTGGGATCTAAGGTTGCTTTCTCTTTTTTCTTTTTAGGGTAAGTTCTTTGTTTTATCCCCATACGGTCCATCATTCTTTCAGAACTAACCCGCAAAGTTTACACTCACTTTCACCCCACAAGGAACAACGGGCCTAATGCCATCCATTCTTTTCTGGATAGTTCCCTGGGCTATATCATCTTCTGAAAAAGCTATCACCTGGATTCCTGTCTCGAGTGGTATGGTCCTTTCCTTACCGTGTTTTTGGCAGGTTTAAGGGTTTGTACCCCTATGATGATGTTAGTATATTTAATAAAGCCTGGCTTAATCGAAAGCCAAGCCGCTTTGTCTTCGAATATAGAGATGATCAATGGTACCTTTACCTTTTCGGGTGAGTAGGAATTCGATAAGTTCGGCAATTTCTTCCGGTTGAATGAGGTTATTGGTATCAATATCAGGACGCATTTCGCGCACCATCTCGGTGTTTACACCTCCCGGGGAAATAAGATGCACAAGAATACCATCGTCTTGTACTTCCTTTGCCAATACTTTTGTAAAGCCCGCCAAGGCATGTTTGGATGAAGCATAGACAGATTGATTAACGTAACCTTTGAAGTCGACGACCGAACCGATATTTATAATAATGGGTTTTGGGCTTTCTTTTAAATAGGGAATGGCTTCTTTGCAAATAAAAAAAGGCGCCCGTGCATTAACGGAAAAGATTTTATCCCATATTTCAACCGAAGTTTCTTTGATAGGTAATGCATTGGCAACACCGGCATTGTTTATCACCACATCAAGCTTCCCGAAAACACGAATTACTTCACGAATTATCAATAACGGGGCATCCGCCGTTAAAAGATCTGCCTCCAATATCGAACACTTAATAGGGTATTTTTCAACCTCGCTTTGTGTTTGGAGAAGTTGATCGCGGTTACGTCCCACGATAAGCATATCATAACCAATCCTGGCAAGTTGAATTGCGATTGTTTTGCCAATTCCTTTTGAGGCACCTGTTAACAAGGCTACTTTTTCCATTGATTTATATCCTTATGTAATTTTTTTTAAAAATACACTTAAGTATGTAAATACCCAGGTTATATCCCTTCTTTTTTCTGTGTTAAACCCGGCTAATACCTTATACCTGGTCATGAACTTTAAAAGGACAATAAAACAAGGCTGTACTGAAACGAGGCATAGCTTCGTTGCTGCAAGATGAAGTAAGGTAATGAAGTGTATTGTTTTGAAGCAATTTTAAAGTGTAATATATTCTCTGATACATATTGCGGGTTGTAATCATATCAGAAGTGTTTTTGCCATCCATTTTCCTATCGGGGGGGAGAACAATACCGTTAGGTTTGGCCATTGCAGGAAACCAATTCATTTGACTGGTTAAATCAGCAGATAACGTCACTTTAAAAATCTGGCTTCTCCATAAGGCGATAATGGGCATGATCCTCCATTCGTCCTGTTAGGTTTTATAATGATTTAATAAAAAACAGAAAAAGCCTGTAAATCGTACGATTTACAGGCTTTTAGTTTCTTTTTTTTTCTTTAAAAGTGATCCTGGCAGGATTCGAACCTGCGACCCACAGCTTAGAAGGCTGTTGCTCTATCCAACTGAGCTACAAGACCATTCATGACGCCTTTTTTCTAAGGCGATGCAAAGATAGAAAAATATTATTTTATACAATATAAAAACAAAAAAAAATTAGCGTGGCCATTAATCCGTGGGATTTACTGGGTTTAACCCGCACAATTCATCCCCAAATTGCCGTTTGACTTTTTAAAAATGTTAATTCGATATGGTTTATGCCTGCTGACATAGGGGAATTTTTCAAATTCCTATTGACAGATCCATGTTAATTCAGGATTAAGCATTAGAACTTCGTCATGAATATGGTAAGGGAAACCTTACTGGGTTTTCATCGTTCTGGTGAGATGAAGAGGCGTCACGAAGTGTCTTGTGTTGAAGCCATTTTAATGTGCAATAGATTTTATAATACCTACTTGCGGGTTAATCACAGAACAAAAAAGCCGGCGGTATAGATTACAGCCGGCTTGATATCTTCAACTAGATTGAAATCTTATACTTCAACCTCCACCGGATGTATAATTTCCATTCCCCTGTTGATGGCCTTTTCGTTCATCGGTATTAAATGATGGTGGCGTCCGGGTAATGATTTTTTGAGTCCATTGATTACATTTTCCATTTTCACTACGGGTTTCACTTTTAAGTATCCGCCCAAAACAATCATATTAAATGTTTTTGCTGAGCGCATTCGGGCTGCTTCTTCGGTTGCATCCACCCGGAAAATTTTGATGTCTTTGCGTGTTGGGTGATGGGTGATTCCATTGCCATCGTAAATTAATGTTCCGCCAGGTTTAATTTGGGCCTCGAATTTATCCATGGATTGTTGGTTCAGGATGATGGCGGTGTCGAACTCGTGTAATATGGGAGAGCTGATTTTTTCATCGCTCAAAATAACGGTAACATTGGCCGTGCCACCGCGCATTTCGGGTCCGTAGGAGGGCATCCAGCTTACTTCCATATCGTGCATAACACCGGAATAGGCTAAAATTTTACCCATGGAAAGTACGCCTTGTCCACCAAAGCCGGCTATAATTATTTCTTCTGTCATTTTATTTATTTTAGTATTGAACACAAATATGTTCAACAAGTAATAAATCTCGTTTATTCGTCTTTCATATCTCCTAACGGATAAAATGGGAACATGTTTTCCTCCATCCATTTGTTCGCTTTGGCAGGGGTCATTTTCCAGCCGGAGTTACAGGTCGAAACTACCTCGACAAATGAGGTTCCTTTGTTTTGCATTTGGTTTTCGAAAGCTTTTTTAATAGCCTTCTTTGTTTTGCGCACAGCGGCTGGGGTATGGGCAGCCTGACGGGTCACAAAGCATGTTCCCGGCAGCTGGGCGATTAGTTCGGTAATTTTTAAAGGGTGTCCATCATGTTTGGTCTCCCGGCCTGTTGGACAGGTAGATGCTTTCATGCCGGGAAGGGTAGTTGGTGCCATCTGACCACCGGTCATACCATAAATACCGTTGTTGATAAAAACCATCACGATATTTTCGCCGCGGTTGCAGGCATGAATAGTCTCAGCCGTTCCGATAGCCGCCAGGTCGCCATCGCCCTGGTAAGAAAAAACATTTTTTTCGGGCATAAGCCTTTTAACAGCAGTGGCCAATGCCGGAGCCCGTCCGTGTGCTGCTTCCTGCCAATCGATATCGATATAATCGTAAGCAAAAACGGAACATCCCACAGGCGCAATGCCAATAGTAGTTTCCTGAATGCCCATTTCTTCGATGAGTTCGGCTATGATTCTGTGCACCACGCCATGTGTACATCCCGGGCAATAGTGGGTGTCCTTATCGGTAAGAACCGCACTCTTTTTGTATACTATGTTTTCTTCTTTTATGATCTCTTTAATATCCATGGCTATTCTCCTATAAAGTTTGATTCAAGCGCTGTTACAACTTCACCCGGCGAAGGAATGATACCTCCATACCGACCAAAGTGCTCCACTTTTACTGAACCGTTAATTGCTAATCTAACATCTTCTACCATCTGACCGGCACTCATTTCAACACTTAAAACGCCTTTTACGTGTTGGGCTATTTCCTGAATGGGTTTTACGGGGAAAGGGAATAAGGTGATTGGACGAAGCAACCCTACTTTAATGCCTTTTTCGCGGGCTATCTGAACCGATTTTTGACAGATGCGGGCACTTGAACCGTAGGCTACGAGTAAATACTCGGCGTCATCGCACATGTACGTCTCGTAACGAACTTCGTTTTCCTCCACTTTTTTATATTTATCCTGAAGTTTGTGGTTGAATCGTTCCATTTCTTCGGAAGCAAGTTCTACAGATGTGATAATGTTACGTTTTCTGTTTTTTGTTTTTCCGGTAGTGGCCCAATCCCCATATTTTTCAATAAGTTCTTCTTCAGTCATTCGAGGCTTTTGGGATTTTAACTCCACTTTTTCCATCATTTGGCCAATCGCACCATCAGAAAGGATCATAACCGGGTTTCTGTATTTGAATGCCAAATCAAAAGCATCTTCCACAAAATCTGCCATTTCCTGAACGGATGCCGGAGCCAGGGTAATTAATTTATAATCACCATGTCCACCGCCTTTAACGGATTGAAAGTAGTCTGATTGAGCAGGTTGTATCGTTCCTAACCCCGGGCCTCCTCTCACAACGTTAACAACAACACAAGGAAGTTCGGCTCCTGCCATATATGTGAGCCCTTCCTGCATTAAGCTTACGCCCGGGCTCGATGAAGAGGTCATTACTTTTTTTCCACATCCGGCACCGCCATAAACCATGTTAATAGATGCTATTTCACTTTCGGCCTGGAGCACTACCATTCCCGTGGAGTTCCAGGGTTGTTCGGCCATTAATGTTTCCATAATTTCACTTTGCGGAGTGATAGGATATCCGAAATATCCATCGGCACCACATCGTATGGCTGCGTGGGCAATGGCTTCATTGCCTTTCATTAATTTTACTTCTTTCATTTCTAACTAATTTCTTGAATAGCGATTGAAATTAATGTCAATCCGGGTTGAGTGGATTGCGTTTCTTTGTTTGAAAGACTGGTCTTTCGTTTTAATCTTTGACTCTATACACCGTTATGCAACTGTCCGGACAAACTGCTGCACAATTGGCGCAGCCAATGCACGCTTCGGGGGTTCCCAGTTGGGCATAATGATAGCCCTTACCGTTGACATCCTTTGCCATTTCTATTGCGTTTGTAGGGCAGGCAACCATGCAAAGTTCACAGCCTTTGCACTTTACGTTATCAACAACAATCGCTCCTTTAGCTTTAGCCATAATTTTGAACGTTTTTATAATTTACTTGCAATTTATGTAAATATGCCATTTATTCTTATGATGGGAATCATGCAAAAGTTCTGAATTATTGCAGAGCGCAACAATGCAGGGATGTATCCATTTACAATCCCAATCAATCGGCATTTCTTTAATAAGAAACTACTATTTTTTTTCCTTTCCGTAGTGCAGTGAACAGCTTTGTTGGAACATTTGTAACCTTTTTTCCAATTCCACAAACCTGCTTTGTTCTGTTTGCGAAACACAGGCCCTAAGGCCTTGTATTTTGCTGCCGGTATTAGCTAATGCAATAGCGCTTATCCCAAAATATAAAAGTTTCTCGAGTAGTTCACCACCCATCATACCCGGATAAGATATTGTAAAATAAAAACCGTCGGCAATAGGTTCGTCAATGTCTTTGCTGTAAACAATGGAAAAACCATATTTGATAAACAGTTCTTTCATCAACTTAGCCCTAATACCGTATTCTTTTACCTCTTCTAAATAATTGTATGTTCCGTCGCAAGCCGCTTTGTATATGGCTGCTATGGCATACTGCGCGGAGTGACTAGCTCCTGCGGACAGCGAATATAGTAATCTTCCAACAATAACTCGCCCAAAATTACCTTCTCCAAACCTTATTTTTAATGATTCAAAATAAGTTTTGAACAGTTGGTGCGATATGCAAAGTGTTCCAAGTCGTTGACCTGCATAACTAAAGGCTTTGGAACTGGAAATAAGCAATGCATAGTTGTCGGTATATTTTGCTACGGTGGGTTGATAAGGTGGTTGAAACGGGACTGAAATATCCTGTCTGAAATCCATACCAAAGTAGGCGAGATCCTCTATGATTATGGTATCGTATTGGTTGGCAAGCTTTCCGATGACTTCCAACTCGTCTTCATGAAGACAAATCCAGGTTGGATTATTGGGGTTTGAATAAACGATACCTGCAATGTTTCCTTTGAACAGGTAGCTTTCGAGTTTCTCTTTTAATCGGTCGCCACGGAAATCGAATACATCGAATGTTTGGTGTTTTATGCCCAAAACATGGAGTTGAATCTTTTGTACCGGAAAACCGGGGTCAATAAATAATATGGTATCCTTTTTTTTATCAAGATTAGTAATAGCCATAAAGAGGGCAAAGCTGGCCTGCATGGATCCCACCGTTGGAATACAGCTTTCGGCCGGGATATCAATACCCATAAATGCTTTTACAAAACGACTGGCCTGTTGCTTAAACGGTTTGATGCCCTCGAGCATGGGGTATTTTGAAGCCACCCCTTGTTTTAGGGCATCTATTTCGGCTTGCACGCCAACCGGGGAAGGTGGAAGGCTGGGCACGCCCATTTCCATCCGGATAAACTGTGTATGGCTGCGTTCCTCAATTCTGTTAACAATGCTAACCACCTCGCGTATTGTAGCCTTTCCTAGATCTTCAATATTTTCCTCTCTTACTGCTGTTTCAACAATTTGCTTATCGACGACGGTGGGGCTTTCGAGTATCATGGTAAATTTTGTTAAGTTGTTAACAACGATTTTATATGGCAAAAGTGGGAGCGAACAAGGATATTACCTTTTATTGTTCCAACCACTATAATAGTAATATTTCGAACATTCAATAACACGGATCCTCCATGTTTTTAAAATCCTTCTTTTTTTAGCATGGTCAACCAGTTTTGAACTCTTTCTAAGGTTTTTTCAGGTTCGTTATCCTCATCCAATGGTAAACCGATAAATTCACCATCCAAAATAGCTTCGGAATCGTTATACTGATAACCTTTGTCAGCAACCTGTCCTACAACATCTACGTTTAAAGCTTTCAGTCGTTCATACAGCCAAGCTATAGCATCCACAAAATGGTCGGGGTAGTTTATTTGGTCGCCAAGGCCATAGATGGCCACCTGCTTATCTTTCCAGGATACTTCTTTCAGATGGGTAAAGAAAACATCCCAATCGTCGTCTTCGTGCTCCGAATCCCAATTGGTTCTTCCTAGTGTTGAAATACCGAATATTAATTTGTCATAGGTTTCCAATGCCGATGGATCACAGTTTTTAATCGGAATAAGATCGGTTGTGTCTTCACCCAATTGGTCTGCTAATATAGTTGCCACCTTGGCCACGTTCCCTTTTGCGGGGCCATAAAAAATGCCGATTTTACTCATGAAGATGTTTTTTGCGAGTTAGTTAATTTATTTGCTGAAAAATATGTTTGTGGAGAGCGGTTCTCCATGCGTTCTTATCAAAAATCTACTTTTATATGCAGAAAAACAAGAACATTTCTCATGAGCACCGAGATATTAAAGCAATATAGAGTAAGATAAGCGATGATTATTTGTTATTTTGCAATATGATTAGAAAAGAGTCTCAAACCATTCTCGAAACATTTATCGTTCCGCCATTGCCCGAAAGAGCAAGGTTATCGGATTATGCGCCTGGGGTTTTTAAAAGTCTTCCATCAAACAAGGCTACTAAAAAAGCGATCAAACAAGGCTTGGTAACCATAAATGGAAAGCAGGGATATACGGGAGATTTTGTTTGTGGTGGAGAAACGCTGATTCTTTTAGAAGACGGGAATAAAAAAGTATCTCCTGCAATAAAACTTGATATGAAAGTGGGTTACGAGGATGATTATATGGCTGTGGTAGACAAACCTGCAGGACTTATCGTGAGTGGCAACAAGCATCGAACATTGGAAAACGGTCTTGCTTCGGTATTAAAAAGGAGCTCGAAACCTGATGCACTGTCACGACCGGAACCCATCCACCGTCTGGATTATCCTACCAGTGGTGCTGTTTTGATTGGAAAAACACAGCAAGCGGTTATGCTTCTGAACAAATTGTTTGAAGAGCGGAGAATCGTTAAGAAATACCTGGCGGTAACTATTGGCGAGCAACCGGAACAAGGTGAAATTAACAAGGAAGTGGATGGGAAGCCGGCCAAATCAGTGTATAAAGTGATCGCTTCGGAAGCAAGTGAAAGGTTTGGATGTTTAAATTTGGTGGAGCTTACATTATTTACAGGACGGCGCCATCAGTTACGGATTCATCTGTCGTACATCGGTCATCCTATTTTGGGTGATGCACCATACGGTGAAGAGGGTAAGGTTTTGAAGGGGAAAGGACTTTATTTGCATTCGCACTCTTTAGAGTTTGTTCACCCTTTTACACAAGAAACATTAAAGGTAGAAGTTAATCCGCCCAAGAAGTTTTATAAGCTGTTTGATCGTTTTAGTGAATAGTTTTTTAATAGATCGTTAGATTTTACCCGCCCGTTTGAAGAAAGGGATAATAGGTAAGAGACTTCTTATCTGCTAATGGCCAAAATTGCCGATTTTTTTCAAACGGCAAACCGTCAGGGATTTAAGAGAGCTAAACGAAGTGTTGTTTTTTAACACAGAGGATTGATGCATTATCTGTTAAAGGTGTATGGTATAATCAAATAGAGGTTGCCCTTCGAATTTCTGTGTTAAAACTTAAATAAGCTGTTAATCAAACGTGCATTACCTCCAAAATTAAATGATATTTCATTTTAGTATGAGCGAATAAGCTATGGCGGTTGACCAGTGACTGCTTTATTTCTCTATTCTCACTCTGGCATCTACTGTAATAATCTGGTCTTTAGAACCCATCAACGGATTCAAGTCCAGTTCTTTTATCTCAGTAGCAAAACGGAGCATGGTGGAAAGGCGAACAAGGATGTCGGCAAATCCGTCTATGTCCACGCCTTCCTGACCGCGTATCCCCTCCAGAATTTTTTTGCTTTTCAGATCGTTGATCATCCCTAAAGCTTCTTCTTTGGAAAGTGGGGCCAATCCCGAAGAAATATCTTTTAAAACTTCAACGAAAATACCGCCCAAGCCACATAAAACCACATGGCCAAAAGTAGGCTCGTATTTAGCGCCGATAAACAGCTCAGTTCCTTTGAGCATAGGCTGAACGATAACTCCTTCAAATCCTTTAATGTGGGTCATGCGTTTTAACTCGCTTTGGAAAAACTTTGGGCCTGATATATTTAACGAAACACCATCTACGTCGGTTTTATGAACAGGGCCAACAACCTTCATCACCACAGGGTATTCAATATCATTTATTTTTGATGATAAATCTTTTTCGTCACGAATAAAAAGTTCCTTCACCATAGGAATGTTTGCGGCATGCAATAGGGCCTGGATTTGTTTGGGCTTTAAATATCCATTCTCGAAACCTGCAATAAGAGACCTAATCTTGGGTATGTCCACACCTTTCATCTGAATAGACGCACTGGCAGGCTTGACGGCATTGTGTACTTTGGATAAGGCATGTCCCAGATTCACCTCGTCGGGGAAGTTAATGTTGCCCTTTGACTGGAAATATTTTATGTCGTCATCGGCATTCACGACCGATGGCAATATAGGATAAATAGGTTTCCGGCACGTCCTCATTTTTTGGTGCAGCACCTCGTATACCTCGCGAACAGGGAAAAGTCCCGGACTGCCAAAGATCACGGCCATGGCATCGATGTGGTCAAAATCCTTTTCGCAAGCATCTATAATAATGCCCAGTTGCTCGGCTGTTCCTGTTGCCAGAAAGTCGATGGGGTTACTTACACTTGACCCTTCGTAAAGTTTTGCTTGCAACTGTTCTGCTTTGGGGCCTTCAATGGCGGGGATTTTAATGCCTCCCTGCGAGAGCGAATCGGTAAGCATTACTGCCGGGCCGCCGGCATGTGTAATGACGGCCATGTTTTCACCTTTAAGTTCTTTGGCCATGAAAACGGCGGCGACCGTGGCTAATTCCATACGACCGTGGCAACGGATAATGCCGGCTTTTTTAAATAATGCATCCACAACCATGTCGGAGCTGGCCAGGGCACCGGTATGGCTCTGGGCAGCTCTCATGCCCGCCTCGGATGTTCCTGATTTAATGGCTGCAATCTTACAACCTTTGTTTATCAACGAATTGGCATGGCGCAAAAGTTTGTCCGGATCTTTGATGCTTTCGATATACAGCAATTTTATTTTCGAGCTCTTGTCCGGATCAAAAGTATCATCCAAATATGCCAAAACATCTTCAATGCCGGTTTGGGCGCTGTTGCCCACCGAAATTATGCTGTTAAATTTAAGACCTAGTCCAACACCGGTTTCCAATATAAACACGGCCGTGGCGCCCGAACCGGAAATAAAGTCGGCCCCACTGGGATCCAGCATCGGAATGGGTTCGGTAAAAATGCTATGATGGTGATGGTTGATAACGCCTATGCAGTTTGGACCAATCAAACAACCTCCTGCTTCGTTAACTGCTTCTACAATTTCTTTTTCATATTTTGCACCTTCCTCGTTTTCCTCGCCAAATCCGGCGGAAATAATGATGAATGCTTTCGTGTTTTTTTCCCGGGCCAGGGTTTTTACCGTTGCGGGACAAAACCTGGCAGCAATAGCAATAACGGCCAGGTCAACAATTTCGGGCAAATCTTTGATTTCCTTGCACGATTTTACACCTTGAACAATTTCTTGTTTGGGGTTGAGCACCGAAATTTCGCCCCTGTAACATTCCAGGATATTATGGAGGATCTTACCGCCGGGCTTGTGCAAATCGTTCGACCCTCCAACCACCACTATACTTTGCGGGTTAATCAATTGTTCGTTAATCATAGCAAGAAAATAATTGAATTCCGTTTTTGTTTATTACGGAAGAGGTTATGCGTTGAATACAAAAGTGATGATTATTAAACCCGATAACTATGAAATAAGTCAACCTTAGCGCTTGAACTTATATTCCGAAGCGAATTATTTATTGTTCATGAAGATGATAGGAGGCAGAGGGTATTGTCCTTTTTTACTTTTTTGTAAAGTACAATTGTATAACAGACATGACGGTTATTCTGTGATTGGCGCATTAGCTTGTTAATTTTATACCCCTAATATTTAATTTACAAGAACAATATATATATGATCAATATCCGGAAGCTTACCCATCGCTCAATAATTTTTATGGCATACATGCACTAAATGTGCGAATCAACAAAAATCATATTTTTAATAAACAAGTTGTTGTTTCAAAATGGTCGCAGTTTTTGCTGGCAGTTGTAATAGTTAGGTTCAGGTATGGTACCTGTTGATTTTATAACTGTTGAAAAATATTTTTAATTTCTTTCATATATTTGTACAAAATTTAAATTTTAATGGCGATAAACGAACATCAATCCGATGGCGAACTGATTAATAAGCTCAAGAAGAATTATTCGGCAGCATTTGATACTCTTTTTGAGGTTTACAGTCCAAAACTATTTGGGTTTGCTTTAAAATATTTCAAAAATGAGAATGAAGCAGAAGAATTGGTTCAAGATGTTTTTATAACAGTTTGGGAAAACCGCCATTCTTTAAATTCAGAACTTTCCTTCAAATCTTATCTTTTTACCATTGCCTTAAACAAAATCAGAGCATACTTCAATAAAAAAGCTGTTTATCTCCGTTACGTCGAAAGTCTTAAGTATGAAACGGAACTGGTGGATAACCCGGATATTGAAAATAATTACGAATCTGTTCTTCAGGAAGTAAAGCAAATTATTGAAGAAATGCCAGCCAGAAAGCGTGAGATCTTTATGAAAAGCAAATTGGAGGGTAAAAATTCAAAACAAATTGCAGCCGAGTTGAATATTACACCTGGAACAGTTGATAATCAAGTTTCTGAAGCGCTTCGCTATGTTCGTTCCAGATTGAAAAACGAAAACGCCTCCTTGTTGCTTTTTGCCATTTTATTTATTTACTAAGGCTACAGTAGAAACAATAGCACTGTATTTTTCCAGAGCAAATGATATCGCTAAAATTATTTAATGCCAACAGTAAAGCGAAATTGGGATTACGTAAAGATGGCAGTAAATGTGTGATTTTATACGTCTGTAAATGAGTTGTTTGTTTTTTTTTGTAAAAAAAACTTAAAATTACCCATGAGAAAATGGACTTGAACTTATATTAGATATACCGGCTGTGAGAATATCGGTTTATTTAAATTAATATAAACGATTTGTATAATGATAAGTTATGAGTGAGCGATTCCAAAATATATTAACAAAATATTTTGATGGCAAAATAACCCTGAAAGAAGAGATCGAACTTTCAGAGCAACTGGCCGACAAAAAAAACAATATGGCGCAGCAATTTCTATCTGACGATTGGAAAGCGCTATCTGAATCGGAGCAAGTTCCTTACCAAAAACTTCCGTTTATTCTTAATCAAATACATCATACAATTCGACTGAATGAAGACAGTAAATTGAATAAGGTAAAATGGTGGAATACTTTTCAACGGGTAGCTGCCATTTTGATCATGCCTCTCTTGATCGCATTTTTAAGTTATTATTTTATTCAATCGGGCTCTAAAGGCATTGATTCGTATGCAGAGATTCAATGTCCAATGGGAGTGCGCACCAAATTTCAGCTTCCCGATGGAACCACCGGTTTTTTAAATAGTGGTTCAACTTTAACCTATCCGGTTGTTTTTGCTAACACTCGAAAGGTAAAATTAGTAGGAGAAGCCTACTTTGATGTAGTACGTAATACTAAAAAACCATTTATTGTTAATACACCCAATCAGAAAACCAAAGTGTTAGGCACCCAATTTAATGTTGTTGCCTACGAAAATGGAAGTATAGAGGAAATAATACTTTTAGAAGGTAAAGTTGAGGTTTATTCACATCAGGGCGAAAAATTGGAAACCCTTCAACCAAACCAGAAACTGGTTATAGACACCAATACCAAACTTTATAATAAATATCAGGTGGAGGCCAATCAATATATTTCATGGACTGAAGGAAAATTGGCATTTCGCAATGAAAACATGCAGCAAGTAGCTGATCGATTGTCCAGGTGGTATAATATCGACATTGAAATTCGGGATCCGGAATTATTAAAATATGCATTCAGAGCTACCTTTATTGATGAGCCGGTAGAGCAGGTATTGAAACTACTGGCTTTAACCGCTCCAATTAGTTATAAAGAGCAAGCGCGTGAAAAGAAAAGCAACGGTATATATAAAAAGAGAAAAGTGATAATTAGTATAGATAAATCAAGGTTAAATGCCTTTTAAATAAAAACAGGAGAGCGTTACCAGCACTCTCCTGCACTATCAAGCAGTGTGAATTACTTATTATTGTTTAACTACTTAATGATTCAAATTTATGAAAAAAAAGTGGATTGTGAGTGCCATTAATTATGGCATGGAAACTAAAATGTGGAAAATTATGAGATTGAGTATTTTCTTTCTTTTTCTTGTTCTCTCCAATATTTGGGCGAGTTCAGGATATTCGCAACAGACAAGGCTGACGCTGAAAATGGATAATGCCAGGG
This sequence comes from Saccharicrinis sp. 156, assembly GCF_050589685.1. Lineage (NCBI taxonomy): Bacteria > Pseudomonadati > Bacteroidota > Bacteroidia > Marinilabiliales > Marinilabiliaceae > Saccharicrinis > Saccharicrinis sp. 156. The sequence continues at coordinate 26,841 of NZ_JBNGOS010000029.1, read as the reverse complement.
TTATTGATGTTCTTGATGAAATTGAGGACAACAGTGAATTTTACTTTCTTTTTAACCAAAAGTTGGTTGATGTTGAGCGAAAAGTAGATGTAGATGCCAAAGAAAAATCCATTAATACCATTTTAACTGAGGTGTTTGCGGATACTGATGTTAAGCATCAGGTCAAAGACCGACTTATTATTTTAACAACTGAAAAATCTGACTTTGGATCTGAAATGTTTCAGCAACAGCAAAAAACAGTTTCAGGAAGTGTAGTGGATAGTCAAGGAGAGCCTATTCCCGGAGTGAGTGTACTTGTGAAAGGATCCCTTACGGGCACTATAACAGATATTGATGGTAACTTTTCACTCCCAAATGTAACGGGCGAAACTGTTTTGGTTTTTTCATTTGTTGGAATGACTTCGCAAGAAATTATTGTTGGTAGTCAAAGGGTATTTAATGTTACCATGCAAGATGAAACTATGGGACTTGATGAAGTAGTTGTAGTTGGTTACGGTACGGTTAAACGTAAAGATTTTACCGGTTCGGTAAGCTCGTTAAAACTGGAAAATTCCGCAGTGGCCAATATTGCAAACTTAAATGCATTGGAATCGTTAAAAGGAACTATAACCGGATTAAATATAGGCGCTTCTAATTCAGCTGGCGACGAACCTTCCATGTTAATCCGTGGTCAGAATTCGATAAGTGGTACTAACGACCCATTAATCGTATTAGATGGTGTTGTTTATTTAGGAAGTCTAAGTGATATTAACCCCAATGATATTGCCAGTTACGATATTTTAAAAGATGCAGTTTCTGCAGCGGTTTATGGTTCGCGTTCGGCCAATGGAGTTATTGCGATTACCACCAAACGAGGAAGTTCGAAAAAGCCTGTCATCACATTAAATACTTCAACGTCTCTTCAAACATGGCAAGACAGGCCGGTAATGATGAATGGTGAGCAATGGATTGATGCTGTTAATGCCCGAAATGGTTTTGAAGAAGGAACTACCAGTTGGATGGAAACAGGTGAATTGCAAAATTATGAAGACGGTTCTGAAAGGGTGTGGTTAGATGATGTAACCAGAGTTGGGGTAATTGAAGACTATCAGTTAGCCATTTCCGGAGCGGGAGAAGGACTAAATTATTATTTGTCGTCGTCGTATAATAACAACAAAGGTGTGGTTGTTGGCGACGATTTCGAACGTATTTCTATTGTAGGTAAAGTGAATACCGATATTACCAGTTGGTTAAAATTTGGTGTGGACGGTAGTTACTCGCGTCGCGATTATTCAGGTTTTGCAGCTAGTCTTAGCTCGGCCCAAACCATGTCTCCTTATGGAGTTATGTACCGTAATGACCAAGGTGATTTAGAAAAATATCCATATACCCAATCGGGAGTTAATCCACTTTGGGGTGTTAACGATGGTACGCGCGAAAATGTAAATATTACGCAAAGTTACCGTTTAAATACTTTTGCAAACATCGATATTCCGTGGATTAAAGGACTAAGCTATCGTATTAATTATATTACTAATCAGTCGGAAAATCAGTCGGAAAATTTTTATTACGAGAGTTATTATGTGGCTGAAGGTGAGGGAGAAGAGCGCTACGATCCTGCGGTTATGGTTGGATACCTTTCAAAAGCAAATGGAAATATTGCCAGGGGAACTACTACCAGTTATGTTTTCGATAATATTCTTAATTATAAAAAATCATTTGGTAATCATAGTATTGATGTAACGGCTGTTGCAACGCGCGATCACAAATTATATAAGTATATTAACACAACCGGAAGCGACTTCTCCGATAATGGAAATACATCGTTGGGACTTGGAGGATTGCATAAAGCAACCGTTCAGAAAGTAAACCTAAACGAAATAGAACGATCGAATATTGGTTATTTGGGACGTTTTAACTACTCGTTTAACGACAAGTATTTTGTAACCAGCTCTTACCGTCGCGATGGTGCATCGGTATTTGGAGCCGAGAAAAAATGGGGTAATTTTGGTGCAGTAGGTTTGGCCTGGAAGATATCTAACGAAGGTTTTATGTCGAATATTGAGGTGTTAGATCAATTAAAATTAAAAGCTTCCTGGGGACAAAACGGTAACCAGGGAATTGATCCATATACTACCTTGTCGCAGGTTAAAAACGGGAATTCCAGTGGTGTCCGTTATGAGTGGGGCGATGAAGAAGGAGTAATTAATTATGGTATGTACCAAAGTACCCTTGGTAACCAGGAGCTTGGATGGGAAAGTACTGAGGCGGTAAATTTTGGTTTTGAATCGGCTTGGTTAAATAACCGTGTATTTCTCGATGTTGATATGTATGTTTCAAATACTACTGATCAAATTTTTAACAGAAGTATTCCGGTAATGACTGGTTTTAAAACCATTTACGATTCAATGGGAAAAGTAAATAACAAAGGTATTGATGTAACGCTTCGAACTGTAAACATTAAAAAAAGCGATTTACAATGGTCAACAAGCCTTACGTTCTGGAAAAATAAAAATAAGCTGGTTGAGCTTTATGGCGAAGACAACGACGGCGATGGTGTTGAAGACGACGATATTTCAAACGGTCTGTTTATTGGAGAATCACTCGGCGTTATTTATGGTTACGAACAGGATGGAATCGTACAGGAAGATGATCTCGAATATATTGAGGCTACAGGTGCAATTGCGGGTAATCCTAAATATAAAGACCTAGATGGTGTTGATGGAATTACTACTGACGACCGTAAAATTTTGGGTTATACGGGAGCAAATTTCCGTTTAAATATGAGTAATAGTGTTTCGTACAAAAACCTTGAATTTTATGTGATGCTAGCCGGAACTTTTGGAGGAAACGGTTATTATATGAAATCAAATACGGCAGCCTATTTGACTGGTGCTGACCGTTTTAATTCAAATATGACCTATAAGCCATATTGGACTTCGGAAAATAGCAGCAACGTTTATCCTGCTGCTACCTTTACGGGCGATGGTCGATTTAAAGGTTTACAGTCAAGAGGTTTTGTACGCGTTCAGGATATCTCGCTTTCATACACTTTCAAACAACCGTGGGTAACCGCTTCAAAAATAAAATCCTTAAAGGTTTTCTTATCTGCTAAAAACGTAGCAACATTTACCAATTGGGAAGGCGGCGATCCTGAAACAGGTGCTACTTATACCTCTAACACTTTTCCGGTAATGTCAACCTATTCTGTTGGTGCAAACATTAGTTTCTAACTTAAACTGTTAAAATTTAGATTATGAATAAATTAAAATATATAAGCGCTGGAATATTTGTTGTATTTCTGAGCTTAATGGGATGCGAATCTGATGAAGACTTTTTGGTGGAAGAGCCAGCTACTTTTTATACTGTTGATAATGCTTTTTCAACCTCCGACCAGGTGGATCAGGTGTTGGTTTCTCTTTATTCTCACATACGCGATTTGTGGGTAAACCCAACAACGACAAAATGGATTTTCAATTGGAAAGGAAAAGGAACAGATATGTACGATGTGGCAGTTATTCGTACGGGAAATACTTTTAGCGATTATAGTACAATTAACCCTGATCATAACACGTTTTATCAGGTTTTTAGTACATGGTACTACGTAATTGCACGTGCCAATACGGCTATTCATGCCGCCGAATTAGACGGTATATCGTGGGGATCGGAAGAGGCAAAAGCTTATGCCCTTGCGCAGGCCCGTTTTTTCAGAGCTTATGCTTACAAAAATTTAGGTGAACTTTTTGGCGGCGTGGCCTTGGTTACCAATATAGTTAGTGAGGCAAAATATGATTTTGAGCGTGCTTCGCGCATTGAAACCTATCAATTTGCCATTGATGAACTAGAAGCTATTTTGGATGATCTGCCTGAAACATCAACTTCGGGTGGCCGTTTGGTAAAAGGTGCAGCTCAGCATAACTTAAGCGAATTGTATTTGGCAATGGGTATTCAATACGATGCTGAAGGGAATTCAAGTGCAGCTCAAACTGCATATACTTCATCGGTGAGTTATGCCGACGCTGTAATTGATGGTGGTACATATAGTTTGGTCAATCAAAGGTTTGGATCACGCGCAAGCGAAGATCAATTTACAATTGATGTATATAAAGGCGGTTCTTATACAACAGAGAACTTAGTGGATACACTGCTTTTGGATGCGAATTATTACTGGGATTTGTTCCAGGAGGATAACGTAAATTATCAGGATGGTAACACCGAATGTATTTGGGCTGCCCAAATCGACTATGAAGCGTATAAAACGGAGGATACAAAATCACGTTTGTATTATGCCAATAATTATGGACCTGTTTTTCGTGATATTGCAAAAACGCATGTAACAGGTACATTAGAAAATGTAGGCGGTCGAGGTGTTTGTCAGGTAAATATTACTATGCTTGCACGCGACTTGGTATATGAGGGTGATTATGCTGATGATATGCGTAATTCCGAGAGTGTTTTGCGCAGAAGAATTAAAGGAAATGTGGAAACTTCTCCTTATTACAAACAGGTTATTCCCTGGAGTGAAATGTATGGCTCCAGTGATGATGAAAGTGCTTACCGAAATAATACCAGTGAGATTTATCCTATTTCTTGTAAAATTGCCGCGGATAAATTTACCGGTATTGAAGATGGTGAATCCAGAAGAAGTCTTTTCCGTGACGAATATATTATTCGTTTACCTGAAACTATTTTACTACGTGCCGAGGCGAAACAGCGCTTGGGTAACAAATCGGGTGCAGCTGCCGATGTTAACCTGTTAAGAGCACGTGCACAATGCGGTTATCTTGTTACGGCTGCCGATATGGATGATGATTTCAACATGATTTTGGATGAACGTGCGCGTGAATTAATTTATGAGGAAGCGCGTTGGAATACCCTGTTACGCATGGGAGGAACCGTTGCTGTTGACCGAATTAGAAAGTATGCTCACTGGCCTGTGACTGAAGCTACTTTAACGTTCGACTACAATTTGTGGCCTATTCCAAACACTATTCTTGATGCGAACAAGGATAATATTTGGGAACAAAATCCCGGATGGGACAGATAATTCCATAAAGCTAATATAATAATTGTCCCTGCTCTTTAAATTCAGATACGCTGTGATTTAGGGGCAGGGATTTTTTTATAATATGTATTGCTAATATCATTAACATATCGGTATTATTACGCATCTAAAAAAAATAAAAATATAAAGTAGACAGATATGAAACAATTACTCCTAATAATAGCCTGTTGCTTGCAGTTTCAGGGATTTTCGCAAATAGCTTTACCACCAACCGCGTTGCGATGTGATTTAATGAAAAATACTGATCGGGTTTTTATAAATGGAGAGCTCTCACAAATTGCTTTTGATGAAGTTGATAAAATAATTGAGCCATCGCAACTGGCATCCATAGAAAGTAGACAACCTGTTTTCTCCTGGATTATTGAAGACCAGAGAAACAATACAATGCAAACGCACTTTCATGTTCAAATTGGTACATCGCCTGGACAACTGGATGATAAGGAAGGGGTTGTTTGGGATAGCGGCAAGACAGCATCACAAAAGTCCCTGGTGAAATATGATGGTATGCCGTTAAAACCTGAAACGAATTATTATTGGCGTGTTAAAGTGTGGAACAACCATGGTGAGGAAACAGCATGGTCTGAAACGAGAGGATTCAGAACCGGAAAAGAATTAAAAGTTTACAGTAGCGGCGTTTATCCGCTTCAGCAGCGAGATGAATATCCTCAGTGTACAAAAAAAATAAAAGAGAATTTACAATTCATAGATTTTGGGAAGGCTGCTTTTGGAAGGGTAAAGCTTACTGTCGATTCCAAATTGAAAGAAGATTCACTCCTGGTCAGTTTTGGTGAAGTGGTAACTCCACAGGGCCGGATAAATACAGAACCGGGAGGTTCCAGACGTTACCGAACGGTTACCTTAGCACTTCTGCAAGGCATACATACCTATACAATTACCATAAAAAAGGACAAACGTAATACCCGTAGTGCCGCAATAAAAATGCCTGACTATACCGGGGACGTTTTTCCGTTTAGATATTGCGAGGTTGAGGGCGCAGCTAATATAACGGGTATAATTAGGGAAACCGTAACTTATCCTTTTAATGATTATAGCTCACATTTTGAGTGTTCCGATCCTGTTTTGAACGATATTTGGGATTTCTGTAAATATTCAATTAAGGCAACAAGTTTTGCGGGGATCTACGTTGATGGAGACCGGGAACGTATTCCATATGAGGCCGATGCATATATTAATCAATTGTGTCATTATGGTGTTGATGATGATTTTACCCAGGCAAGAAGGAGTCAGGAGTATATGCTTTTGAATCCAACATGGCCAACAGAATGGATACTATCTTCGGTGCTAATGGCATGGAAAGATTATCAGTATACCGGGAATGAAGATTTTATTCGCAAATATTATAACGACCTAAAACAGAAAACATTTACAAGTCTTACCGAAAAAAATGGATTGATAAGCACCCGTACCGGGAAATTGACAAAAGAGGTGCAAAAGTCGATTCACTTTACCGGGCGGAATATGCGTGACATTGTGGACTGGCCGCATAAAGGAATACTTGGATTAAGCAATGATGATTCGGGAGAAACGGATGGCTTTGTGTTTACTGATTACAATGCGGTAGTAAATGCCTACCATAATAAAGCCTTGCAAGTGATGGCTGTTATAGCCGATATTGTTGGAGAGGAAGAGGACAGTAAATATTATGCAGACCGTGCAAAGGAACATAAGAAAGCATTCAATAAACTATTTTTTAATCAGCAGAAAGGATGTTATAATGATGGGATTGATACCGATCATAACTCCCTGCATTCTAATATGTTTGCCCTAACTTTTGGTTTAGTGCCAGAGGAACATGTTCTTACCGTAACCGATTTTGTTGAATCCCGAGGAATGGCTTGTAGCGTTTATGGTTCTCAGCATCTATTAGATGCGGTATATGCCGGAGAAAATGCAGCGTATGGAATGGAGCTTCTTACGGCAACGCACGACAGGGGATGGGCGCACGCCATTTATGAGGTTGGAACAACGATATCTTTGGAAGCGTGGGACAATAAATATAAACCAAATCAGGACTGGAATCATGCCTGGGGAGCTGCTCCTGCAAATGTAATCCCCATGAAACTGATGGGAATTGAGCCATTGGAACCCGGGTTTGAAAGAATACGAATTAAACCGCAGCCTGCAAATTTGGAGTGGGCTAATATGGTTCATCCTACCATTAAAGGAGACGTTAAATTGAGTTTTGAGAATGTGCGAGGAGAAAGCTTTACGATGAAAGTGGAACTGCCTGCCAATACGAAAAATGAGGTGTGGATACCTTATTCCGGAAAGGGAAAATATAGTCTTAGCATGAATGGAGAACGTATAAGTGCGAAGAGAATTAGAGATTTTATTGTGGTTGAGAATATAGGTTCCGGGAAATATGTTTTTGAACTGGATTTATAAGCCATTAATCTCCAGAAAAGAAAATAATATCAAGTTGATTCAAATAAACAATGGCGAGCCTGATTAATTCATAAATTTTCGTGATGAGAACTCAAAAGGCAAAAAGAAAAAGTGAAACGGAAATTTTAAGCTCACAGGAATAGTGAACTATTTTGAGAATTTAAATTGAGCACTTGCTTTTTGTTACGGCGTTTGGAGTTTGCAATAGAATAATTTATGAATAGATCAGGCTGGATATCACTGTTAAAAGATGCTTAAGTTTTAGATGTAAACCACATATATCTTATTTTTTGCATTCTAATGCTTAAATTGCGGTATAATTTTACGGTCATGAATAATCAGATTCAAAATATACTTCAAAAAGAAGAACTGGATTTCAAAGATATTGTGGCGCTTTTACAAACCGAGGGGGAGGAGCAGAAGCAGTTGTTTGCTAAGGCACAAGAGGTGCAACTCGAGTATGTTGGGCGAAAAGTGTTTTATCGTGGTCTGGTAGAGTTTTCCAATGTATGTTCAAAAAATTGTTTTTATTGCGGCATCCGGAAAGATAACAAAGAGGTTGAACGTTATAATTTAGAAGACCATCATGTGGTTGAAGCGGCCAGGTTTGCCCACCAAAACAAATATGCGTCAATGGTTCTGCAAGCCGGAGAACGCAGGGATCCATATTTTGTGGAAAGGGTTGATCGGTTATTGAAACAAATTAAAGCCGTTACCCATGGTGAACTGGGTATCACTATTTCGCTGGGCGAACAGACCGAAGAAACCTACCAACGATGGTTCGATAGCGGCGCACATCGCTACTTGCTGCGCATAGAATCCACCAATAAAGTATTGTATAACCAGATTCATCCCAATGACGACAATCATGATTTTGAGAAAAGGATGAGTTGTTTGAGATCGCTGAAGAAGGTGGGGTATCAAACCGGTACGGGAGTGATGGTGGGGTTACCCTGGCAAACATACGAAGATTTGGCCAGGGATCTTCTCTTTATGAAGGATTTCGATATCGATATGTGTGGAATGGGTCCTTATATTGAGCATCAGCAAACGCCATTGTTCGAAAAAAGAGATTTGTTGTGGCCCATCGAAACACGTTTTTCAGTTACCCTAAATATGATAGCCTTGCTTCGTATTATAATGAAAGATATTAACATTGCCGCAGCCACCGCGTTACAGGCTATCGACCCAATGGGACGTGAAAAAGCGCTGCGAATTGGCGCCAACGTGATCATGCCTAATATAACGCCTACCTTGCATCGAAAAGATTACCAGCTATATGAAAACAAACCTTGTACCGATGAAGGAGCCGAAGATTGTGGTAACTGTTTAAGCATGCGCATTGAACTGGCCGATCGTGAAGTGGGTTTGGGCGAATGGGGCGATTCGAGACATTATTTTAATCGGAAAGGGTAAGGTCTTAACCGGTCTATAATTCAGAGGCTGATACCGGTAAGCAACACCCCGGGTACATCAAGTAGCGTATTTCAACCAAATTAGATTTTGATTGTTTAAGTCAGGAACCTATTTTAGTGGCAATATAAATAAACCAAAACATAGCGTCATACTATGTTTATTTACTCGACAAAACATTGAAAATGAAAACACCCAAAAACCATATACTTGTTATTTTTGGCGCGTCGGGCGACCTGACGTATCGTAAACTTGTACCTGCCGTATTTGATTTGTACGATCAAAATGTATTACCTGAAAATTTTGCCATATTAGGTTTGGGAAGAACGCAGCTGAGCGATGATGCATTTCGTGAAAAAATGAAAGAAGGCATCGAGCAATTTGCGTTGAACCATAAAAATGTATCCCAAAATGATAAGGTGGACAGCTTTCTTCAGCAACTTTTTTATCATGGTTTTAATACAAAGGAGGAAGGTGAATATGAGGGGCTAAAGGATAAGTTGTTTGAATTAGATGGAAAGTTAGGAACAGACAGAAATCTTATTTTTTATCTGGCAACACCGCCGAGTATGTATACCGTTATTCCATGTCATTTGGCCAAACATGGGTTGAGCAAGGAAGAAGATGGGTTCAGGAGACTAATTGTTGAAAAACCATTTGGATACGATTTGGAAACAGCCAGGGAGTTGAATGTTAGCTTGCTAAAACACTTTAATGAAGAACAGCTTTATCGTATCGACCATTATCTGGGCAAGGAAACCGTTCAGAACCTGTTGGTTACGCGTTTTTCAAACGCCATTTACGAACCGCTTTGGAACCGGAATTATGTGAATCATGTGGAAATTACTTCTTCGGAAAGTATTGGGGTTGGGAACAGAGGTGGTTATTATGAAGGTTCGGGGGCTTTGCGGGATATGGTACAAAACCACTTGTTACTTTTGGCCGGACTCGTAGGAATGGAGCCTCCCGCATTGATTGATTCAAACAGCATTCGTAACGAAATTGTAAAAGTATTGCAATCTCTCCGCCCTATCAAGGAAGAGGAAGTGGAGAAATACGTTATACGGGGCCAATACGTAGGATCTACTGTAAAAGGTGAGCAGGTAAACGGTTACCGCGAAGAAAACGGGGTTGATCCCGAATCGAGAACCGAGACCTATGTGGCCATGAAATTTTTTATCGACAACATGCGTTGGGGCGGTGTTCCATTTTATATCCGTACCGGCAAGATGTTGCCTACAAGGGTTACCGAGGTGGTTATCCACTTCAAACCTACCCCGCATCACCTATTCGCCAGTAATACCACTATTGCGCAGCAGCAAAATCAGTTGGTTATCCGCATACAGCCGGACGAGGGTCTGTTGTTAAAATTTGGCATGAAGGTTCCGGGAGCTGGTTTCAATGTTCAAAACGTGAATATGGATTTCCATTATTCCGAGTTGGCAGATGCATATTTGCCAAGTGCCTACGAGCGCTTGCTTCACGATTGTATGTTAGGCGATTCCACCCTGTATTCGCGGGGGGATGCTGTTGAGGCAGCCTGGACTTTTGTGAAACCGATTCAAGAGGCCTGGAAAAACAATAAGTATATTAAAGTTCATGGTTATCCGGCTGGTACCTGGGGGCCGGATGTGGCCGATGATTTAATAGAAGAGCCACACCTAACGTGGAGATATCCGTGTAAAAACCTGGCCAACGATGGTAACTATTGCGAGCTCTAATCGGAAGAAGGGAAACTGCAGCGGTTAAAAAGAATTATAACGCAGAGGGCGGGTTAAAGTTAACAGGAGTGTTCGGAACCCTGAATGTTGTACTGATATAACCAGGCCCCGGATTTATCCCTTGTAATTTAGCCGGTAAACAAGTCGGTTTTACCCTGAAGATATGTTTGGGTTGAAGACGGTCTTGCTCACTTTTTGTGCGTTAACGGGATGGTAAAAACTGAATTTATTGCGGATTGTTCGAAAACAATAATCATTGTTAATTTGTAGAATTAATGGATAAAATAGAAAATAACATAAAAATATTTGGTTCGAAACAAATGCTTGCCCAATATTTTGGTCAGCTATTAAAGGAACGCACCGAGCAAAGTGACAAGATAAACATTGCCTTGTCGGGAGGCAGCACGCCCAAGGCCATTTTTGATGAACTGGCGGCAAAATATGCAAATGTTATACAATGGGAAAAAGTATTTCTGTTCTGGGGCGATGAGCGATGTGTGCCCCCATCCGATGAGCAAAGCAATTATAAAATGACCATGGATCATCTTTTATCCAAAGTGTCTATTCCCAAGGAAAATGTCTTCAGGGTTAAAGGAGAGATGGAACCGCAGCTGGCCTGTGAGACCTACAAGAAGTTGCTCAGGGATAAATTGCCGCAGGCAGATGGACTCCCACAGTTTGATATTATGTTGTTGGGCATGGGCGATGATGGACATACGGCTTCCATTTTTCCGCATGAAATAGCATTATGGGATGCCAAAGCAGACTGTGTAGTGGCAACACACCCCGAATCGGCTCAAAAGCGTATTTCGTTGACCGGAGAAGTGATCAATAATTCCAAAGAGATATTCTTCCTGGTAACAGGTGCCGGAAAAGCAGACAAACTGGATGAAATTATACATCAAAAGGAAGGGTTTCAGAAATATCCGGCGGCAAGGGTTGCCAATCCGGTATGGCTTTTGGATAAGGAAGCGGCAGCAAAAGTAGGGTGAATGTGGATGGGTACGAATTTGGGTTTTACAATACCTCGACCCGCATTGTTCACTACATTTCACTTCCATGGAGACAAACGAATTTTCCGGGTTGAACATCAACAATAAAGATGACGCGAAAAGCACGGTTATTTAAACTTTTAGCTTTAAATTTGCCCGCAATCATCATATTCAACAAATTCATTATGCGTATTCTATTTATTTCTATATTATCTATTGTTTTTTCTACGAGTCTGGTTGTCGGGCAGATAACAGACGTGTTTGGAAATAATGTGCCTGCCAGGCAAGGAGCTTCCACCAAAGGGGTTTCGTCCGAACACAATAAAAAAGATGAACAAGGACTTAAGCAAGGTTATTGGGAAAAGCGTTTTAGTAATGGTAAACCTGCTTACACCGTAACATTTAAGGACGACAAACCGGTGGGGAAGATGACCCGTTATTATTTTAACGGTAATAAAAAGGTAGTGGTCGATTATAACGAAGATCAATATGGAAAAGCCATTCTTTATAGCGAGAATGGGAAGATATCCGCAAAAGGATTTTATCAGGGAACACAAAAAGATAGCCTTTGGCAGTTTTTTTCGCCCGAGGGTGTACTTTATACCAAAGAATCGTACAAGGAAGGTTTGAAAAATGGGATATCTACGCATTTCTTTAGAAAGGGAAATGTAGCCGAAGAAGTGGAATGGAAAGATGATGTGAAAGACGGGATATGGAAAAAGTACCACGAAAACGGTCAGCTAAAGATGACTTCGTCGCATAAGGATGGGAAAATAGAAGGTGAATACATCGTTTTTTATCCCGATGGTAAACCCGAGGTCCAGGGAAAATTTGAGCATGGACTGGAAGAAGGTACCTGGTTGGTTTTTACCCATGCCGGTAACCTGGCCTATAAAATTGAGTACAAAGAGGGGAAAACCTTGAATGCCGCTGACTTTGACGAGCAGCAACAGTCGCTTTTTGAAGAGTTTGAAAAAAACAAAGGAAAAATTAAAGACCCTGAGGAGTTTAAGCACGACCCGGATAGTTATTTGAAAGGGATGTGATCGGTTAGCAGCGATCAGAGCACAGTCAACAGTTATTAGTGCTAAGAATACCAAAGTCAATGATTTTGTAATATTTTCGAGGGTCTTCGAAAAACTATATCAATTAAATTGCAGAGTTTGCCGGATAAACGGTCTACAGGTATTGATAAAATAGTCATCAGATTATATAATTTGAGAAAAGTTGCACATATCGCTTTGTTTTTATTGGTTTCTGCCCTTCCTACAGAAGCACAAAAATATTTTGTGTCCTTTTCCGATAAAAACAACAATTCATACTCCATAGAGACCCCTGAATATTTCCTAAGTCAAAGAGCCATTGACCGCAGAACAAAACACGATATTCAAGTTTTAGAGCAAGACTTGCCTGTGACTTCATTATATGTTGACAGTGTAAAAAAGATGGGGATTCGGGTGCTTTGGCCATCGAAATGGTTAAACGGAGTTCTTGTTGAAAGTAGTAACCAACCGTTAATGGATACGATCACCAGGGTATCGTTTATTTCGGATTCAAAAATGGTTTATCAACCAACTATAGGTGTTGCTGCACGTAAGTTTGTTGAAACGAAGGATGTTGAGCCTTCGGATCTTAAAAGTTCGAGTGTGTATGGCGCCAGTTGGGATCAAACGCAAACCTTAAATGGGCATTATCTGCATCAAAACAATTTTGAAGGCCAAGACATAGAGATTGCCGTGATAGATAATGGTTTCGACCAGGTAAACACATTACCGCTTTTCACGCATCTTTGGAATGATGACCGGATACTGACTTACCGGGATTTTATAAAACCCGGCGGTAATGTATTTGAAAGTGATTCGCACGGCACGAAAGTACTGTCTGTTATTGGGGGATATTTGAACGGAGAGTTTAAAGGAAGTGCACCGGAAGCCAAATTCCATTTGTTGCGGACCGAGGATAACGCTAGTGAAACTCCAATTGAAGAGTATAATTGGGTGGTAGCTGCCGAATATGCCGATAGTATTGGTGCCGATGTGATAAATACTTCACTGGGATATTATACTTTTATTGGCGATTATACCGATTATACCTATCAGGATATGGACGGTAGGACCACCATTGTTGTGCAGGGTGCTGAGACCGCTTTTTCAAAGGGGATGGTAGTAGTATGTAGTGCCGGAAACGAGGGGAACAATACCTGGGGCAAGATCATCTCTCCGGCAGATGGGGCAAATGTGTTATCGGTGGCGGCTATGGATAGTGATAGCTTACGCGCATCGTTTAGTAGTTACGGTTATTCTGCGGACGGAAGGGTAAAACCCGATGTGGCTGCCATTGGACTTGGTACCGCTTTGCAGGGAACAGACGGCAGTATCGAATTCCTGAACGGAACCAGTTTTTCGGCTCCGGTAATCGCCGGTTTTACGGCGTGTTTGTGGCAGGCTTTCCCTGAATTGAGTAATGCGGAAATAATACAACTGGTAAAGGAGAGCTGTAATAATTATAGTGTTCCGGATAATTCGTTTGGCTATGGAATACCGGACTATAAGAAAGCAATGGATATTAATAATGGGATTGGGAATGTCAGTAAAAATTCCATCTTTACCTTCCCCAATCCGTTTAATGACCAGCTCTATATAAGCTGTTCGGAAGGGAAAGTTAGCGCGGATTACCTTTTGATTTACGATATAGCGGGTAATTTGGTGTATGAGGACGTACAACTAAAGCTTCCGTCCAGTATCGATGGGCTTGGAAAACTTCCCAAAGGAATTTATCTGTTAAATATTAAAGTTGGCAGGAAAGTGATGGTTAATAAGCTGGTAAAAAAGTAACCACACCATTTTTTCTCCTTTGCTTTTCTTTTATGGTTGCTATCCTTCTGTTTGGTACAAACTGTATTTGTTTCTGTATTCCGTAGGCGTTTGTCCCATAACTAACTTAAACTGACGGTTAAAATAAGATAAACTGTTATACCCGCAGTCTGCTGAAATACGACCAAAGTTATCCTGCGTATTGGCCATTAAATGACAAGCGTATTCAATACGCATATCGTTTAAAAAATGGCTGAAAGATTTACCTGTTCTTTTTTTGAAGTATCTGCAAAACGAATTTGGGGTCATGCTGGCGACGTGGGCTATACAATCCAATTGTATTTCTGATGTAAAGTGTTTAGAAAGATATTGAAATACCACATTAATCCGTTCGCTTTCCTGTTCGCTGGAAGGTTCCATAAAGGGTACGGGACTCAGTAACTGCACATTGTGAATCTTAGATATATAGTTAAACATTTTAAGAATATGCTGGAATCGATCAAAATCTTCGTACGTTGATACATCCTTTATCATTTTTTTTATGACTGTATTGTCTTCTTTATTAAACGAAATACCATACAGTGCTTTATTTAAAAGCCTTTTGATAGAGGCCATCTCAGGTAATTCAAAAAATAACTTTCCAAAAGTGTCGTCATTTAAAAATATGGATATACTGTAGGATTCTAAACTTCTATTAGCGTTGTAGTATTTATCGTCGGATCGGAATACGTGTGGCACATTTTTGCCGATTAAAAATATATCTCCCGGTTTAAACCTTTCAACCGAGTTTCCGATAAAGCGGGTTCCTTCTCCCTTAATGATCAAGGTTAGTTGATATTCAGGATGATAGTGTATGGTTTCGTAAAAATATGGTGCACGGTCTTCTTGTAATCTAAAAGAAGTACTACTGGTTTTGGGAATGACAAATCGTACAGCTTTCATTTCATTAGATTAACGCAATTAATGCAGGTAATACGCATAAAGGGTAAAATAGTTCAAATACATGATAATATAAGAATAAAAAAAGATCTGATTATCCTTTAGGTTTGTATAAGTACAAATAACAAAAAATACAGATATGAAACCAGAATGGAAAGGGGTATATCCCGCAATTACAACAAAATTTACAGAATCAGGTGAGCTGGATATCCCATTGTTCCTGAAAAATATAGATTTTCAGATTGAGAGCGGGGTGTCAGGGATAATCATTGGAGGCTCGTTAGGTGAGTCAAGTACCCTCAGCAAGGAAGAAAAGCTAAAGTTAGTAGAGGTATTGCAGCCATACCGAAGTAAAATACCTGTAGTCATGAATATTGCCGAGTCAAGTACCGGTAGGGCCATTGAAGCTGCTCAAGAAGCGGAGGACAAAGGGGCGGATGGTATCATGCTTTTACCTCCCTTGTTGTACAAACCGGACGAAGCAGAAACTGTTGCGTTTTTTTCTGAAATAGCCCATAGTATTAACTTACCGGTATTACTATATAATAACCCGGTTGACTATAAGGTTGAGATTACTTTATCCATGTTGGAGGAACTACAAAGGTTGCCCAATATTCAGGCTATTAAGGAATCTACCCGAGATGTAACCAACGTAATTCGATTGAGAAATGCCTTTGGCGACAGATTTAAAATTATGGGCGGTGTAGATACCTTATGTCTGGAAGAGCTAATGCTTGGAGCCGACGGTTTGGTAGCTGGTTTGGTATCTGCATTTCCTAAAGAAACGGTGGTGCTCTACGACATGGCCAAAGCAGGTAATTTTAAAGATGCGCTTGAGCTATATAAGTGGTTTATGCCGCTACTCGAAATGGATATTCATCCAAAGTTAGTCCAGTATATAAAAATGGCTGAGGTGTATACCGGTATTGGTTCTGAGTATGTAAGAGCCCCTCGTAAGGTATTGGTTGGCCAGGAAAGAGAATTGATTCAGTCAACCATTGAAAAAGCTTTGGCTGCCCGCCCGGTATTTTAATTTAATTTTTTAGTCATGTCAAGTTTAGCAATACAATATAATGAGATAGTAGATTCAGCATCCCGGGCATTCTTGCTTTATAAAAAGATTTCGGGTACGAAAAAGGCAGTTTTTTTAAAGCAGATAGCATTAGAAATTGAGGATATAGGAGATCAGCTGATTGAAACGGTCATGCGGGAAACCTCCTTGCCTGAAGGCAGGGTAAGAGGGGAGAGGGCAAGAACAATCAACCAGATTCTGCAATTTGCCCAACTGATTGAGGAAGGTTCGTGGGTGGAAGCCGTTATTGACCAAGGAAATCCCGACAGGGAGCCATTGCCAAAACCTGATCTCAGAAAAATGTTAATACCCATGGGGCCGATAGTGGTTTTTGGGGCAGGAAACTTTCCGCTGGCCTTCTCTGTAGCGGGGGGCGATACCATATCGGCTTTGGCCGGCGGCAATCCGGTAATTGTAAAAGGTCATCCGGCTCACCCTAAAACAGGACTATTGGTGGCAAATGCCATTTTAAAGGCCGTTGAGGTTTGTAAATTGCCCCAAGGGACTTTTTCTTATGTTGAAGAAAGTAGTTATGAGGCAGGTCAGCTTTTGGTGAAGCATCCAATGACCAAGGCTGTTGCTTTTACAGGTTCGGAAAAAGGAGGCAGGGCCTTATTTGATATAGCCAATGAAAGGGATGAACCCATCCCTGTTTTTGCAGAAATGGGAAGTGTGAATCCGGTTGTTATCCTACCCAAAGCGCTAGAAAATAAGGGGGCGGAAATGGCAAAGCAGTTGGTGGCATCCATAAATCTTGGGTCAGGACAATTTTGTACCAATCCAGGTTTGATTTTGGTGATTAAAGGGCCGGGTTACGCCGAATTTTTGCAAACCCTGGCTAGCGAGGTAATCGCGTCCGATCCTACGGAAATGTTTAGCGAAGGCATCTTAAAAAATTATAAGTCGGGATTAACAAGCATACTGCATCAAGAGGGAATATCAGCGCTAAACGATAACCCTACGTATATGGCTCAGCCTAAAGCAGTGCCAGTATTGGGGACGGTTGACGCAGAAACCTTTGTCAACCATAAAAACCTACATCAAGAGGTTTTTGGACCATTCAGTTTGGTCGTTACTTGCACTTCGGCAGATGAACTAATAAAAGTGGTTAAATCCTTAAAAGGGCAACTAACCTGTACGCTTCAATCTGACCACAACGAAGAATCAGATTATAAAGAGCTGATAGAATACCTGGTTTTAACCTGCGGACGATTATTGTTTAACGGTGTACCAACAGGTGTAGAGGTTTGTCCGGCCATGCAACATGGGGGCCCCTATCCGGCTTCGACCGATGTGCGCTTTACTTCGGTGGGCACGGCTGCTATCAAACGCTTTGTAAGGCCAATCAGTTATCAGGACTGTCCCGAAGAATTGTTGCCTGAAGAATTGAAAAACAGCAACCCTTTGGGTATTTGGAGATGGCTAAACAGCGAGTGGACAAAGCAAGTAATTACTTAATTGAAAAATTATGGCCAGAAAAACTTTTTTTTGCATAGATGGGCATACCTGCGGCAACCCGGTGCGTGTTGTGGCGGGAGGGGTGCCTCCGCTCAAAGGAACGTCAATTTTTGATAAGCGTGAACATTTCCTTAAAGAATTTGACTGGATAAGAACCGGGTTGATGTTTGAACCCAGAGGACATGAGCAAATGTCGGGTAGCTTAATTTTCCCTCCCGAAAACCCCCAGAATGATGCCGGTATTTTGTTTATAGAAACCAGTGGATGTTTACCCATGTGCGGGCACGGCACCATCGGAACGGTTACTATTGCCATAGAGGAAGGGTTGATTATGCCTAACGTTCCAGGTAAACTGCGGCTTGAAACACCGGCCGGATTGGTTATTGCCCATTACGAACGTAATGATAAAGGAAAAGTCACTTCAGTTAAACTTATCAATATTCCTTCTTTTTTATATGCATCCGATATGACTGTGGAGAGTTCCTTTTTGGGTGAATTAAAAGTTGATGTATCGTATGGCGGTAATTTTTATGCCATTATCGACGAGCAAATTAATTACCGGGGGATGAGTCAGTTTACTGCTGATGAGCTGATTACCTTTAGTGGGGAGATACGGGAAAAGCTCAACCGGAATTACAGTTTCGTCCATCCTGAGAATCCTAAGATCAACGGGCTGAGCCATGTGTTATGGACAGGTGCTCCCATTCATGAAAATGCCCATGCCCGAAACGCTGTTTTTTATGGAGAAAAAGCCATTGACCGGTGTCCGTGCGGAACGGGTACATCCGCCCGAATGGCGCAATGGTATGCTAAAGGTAAATTAAAACCTGGTGACCAATTTGTGCATGAAAGCGTAATTGCCAGTCAGTTTATCGGAACAGTTGAAGAACGGGTGAGAGTTGGCGATTACGATGGCATTATTCCGGGAATTGAGGGTTGGGCAAAAGTTACCGGCTATAACCAAATTATTATCGATCCGGAGGACGATCCCTATGCGCATGGGTTTAGGGTTGTGGGTAAATTGTAACCTGAGGGTTTGGTTTTAAATAAAGGGTTAGTTAACTTGTCAGTATCCCGGTATGTTTTTGCCGTAAAAAGATAACAATATACACATGAAGAAAATACTTATTGTTGGAGCTGGTACCATAGGATTGCACATCGCCTATTATTTGCGTCAGAATAATTATGAAGTGGAGGTACTCGAAGCTGCCGAAAAAGAGGATTTATCGGGTTGCTCATACGTTAACTGCGGTTATACGGTGCCGAGTCATTTTATAACCATAGCTTCTCCTTCGATGTTACAAACCGGATTAAAAATGACGTTAGTTAACAATGGTCCGGTTTCTTTTAATTTAGTTAAAAACCTGGGTCATATCGGGTGGTTTTTAAGATTTTCAAAAGCAGCCATTAATCGGGCTAAAGTGAATGATGCCATACCGCTTCTTTATCAACTCAATTATCAAAGTGATAAGCTTTATCAAGAGTTAAAGCATGATCACCACTGGGATAATGAATATTGTTCCAAAGGATTGTTGATGGTCGCATCTACTCAGAAGGCGTTGCACGAAGAGATAGAACTAGCTTTGTTGGCGAATAATTTGGGAATAAAAACCAAAAGCATGGATGCACAAGCGCTTTCTGAATCGGAGGGTAACATTCGGTTTAATGCTACGGGAGGTATCCTGTATTATTCCGATGCCATGTTAAATCCGGGAATGCACATGCGAGCGTTAAGAGATTGGCTGACAAAGAACGGGGTGGTATTTAATTACGGTAGTAGGGTCAGCGAGATTTTACAAAAAAACGGTACGGTGAACGCGGTTAAATGCGGGCTTCACACATTTAAAGCAGATGAGTTTGTTCTGGCCACTGGTGCCGGCACAAGCTACCTTGGAAAACTGTTGAACATGAATTTGCCGGTTATGCCGGGTAAAGGGTATAGTATTGATTTTGGTAAGGAAGTATTGCCTTTAAATACCCCCATGATATTAACCAACGAAAAAATCGCTATTTCTCCCTTTGCGGATATGGTAAGAATTGGGAGTGGAATGGAGTTTAATGGTCAACTAAACAGGTATGATTACAAACGAATTCAAGGAATACTTGATGCGACCAAAACAGTGATACCAAGTTTTCCATATTACCGGGCCCATAAACTAAAATTGCAGCAAGGGTTGCGGCCCTTAACACCTGATGGCATTCCTATTATTGGGCGAACCCAAAAATACGGTAACCTCACGGTAGCGGCAGGTCATGCTATGATGGGTATGAGTCTTGCTCCGATTACGGGACAAATAGTGACGGAACAAATAGCCGGTATGAAACCAAGTTTTAACATGGATATGTTAAGCCC
This sequence comes from Saccharicrinis sp. 156, assembly GCF_050589685.1. Classification (NCBI taxonomy): domain Bacteria; kingdom Pseudomonadati; phylum Bacteroidota; class Bacteroidia; order Marinilabiliales; family Marinilabiliaceae; genus Saccharicrinis; species Saccharicrinis sp. 156. Next base: position 6,630 of record NZ_JBNGOS010000029.1, on the reverse strand, counting down.
CGATAGGTATTGATCCGATAAAATGACCAGTGAGCGTCAGAAAACTTTCAATGGGCAGGCACAATATTTAATTTTCAGGTGTTAACTATGTGTCAGGTTATTACCTTTGTAAGGTTTTATTGTTAAGTTTAAGTCTAACTTTCAGTTATCATATATGTCCGATTCTTCATTGTCTCTCTTTGAGTTAAACCAGAAAATTAAGAAAACCATCCATTCTTCTTTTGCCGAAACCTATTGGGTGGTTGCCGAAATAAGTGAGATACGCGAAGTGCGAAACGGTCATTGCTATCTGGAACTGATAGAAAAAGACGAGAAAAGTGAGCAGATCATAGCCAAGTCAAGAGCCAATATTTGGGCTTATACCTATCGGATGCTTAAGCCCTATTTTATGTCTGCTACAGGTCAAGCCCTAGTCTCCGGACTTAAGGTCATGGTGCGGGTGAGTATCGATTTTCAGGAAGTATACGGTTTTAGCCTTAACGTGCGTGACATTGATCCCACCTATACTTTGGGTGATATGGCACAAAAAAAACAGGCCATTCTCAACAAGCTGAGCGAAGAGGGCGTAATCCATATGAACAAAGAGCTGGAAGTGCCCCTGGTGCCTCAAAAAATAGCCGTTATCTCTTCCCCAACGGCGGCGGGTTATGAGGATTTTTGCAATCAACTCAACCATAACCCGGGAAATTATAAATTCTATATCCAACTTTTTTCCGCCATGATGCAGGGAGAACAAACCGAGGAGTCGGTCATTGCCGCGTTAGACAGGATTTATGAATATGAGGATGTGTTTGATGTGGTGGTTATTATTCGCGGGGGAGGTTCCACTTCCGATTTAATGTGTTTCGACAATTACTGGATAGCCTATAACATAGCGCAGTTTCCGTTGCCTGTATTTTCGGGAATAGGGCACGAGCGTGATGAAACGGTGATTGATTTTGTGGCACATACCCGTTTAAAAACCCCGACGGCAGTGGCGGAACACCTGATTGAGTTAGTGGGTGATTTTGATAACCGGTTAAACGCGGTAAAAGATGAGGTGGTGGCACTTACCCGTGAAATAATTAACGATAGCAAAGCTTCTTTTGAATTGGCTTACAGCAGGTTTAAACCAGTTGTAAACAATGCGCTGCTGGTTCAGAAAAATAAACTGGACAGGCTGGTGCGTCAGTTAGGCACTTCATCCCAGCGATTTATCGAAAGCAGAAAAAACAAAATAAATCTTTCTGCGCAAAATTTAAAGTCTTTAACCTATGGTTCTATACAATATAAACGCAGCGACCTGGATCATGTTCCGGCAAGGTTATCGAGTCGGTTAAACCATTTCTTCAACCACAGGCATGCACAATTAAACTTGCACGAAAAAACAAATAGCCTGCTCAATCCCGAGAATATTCTGAAAAAAGGATATTCTATTACCTATCATAACGGGAAGGCGGTCAAAGATGCGAAGGAACTTGCCAAAGGTGATGTAATTACTACCCGGTTAAGCGATGGCGAAGTGGATAGTACTGTAAATTAATCAAAATATTCTCCCGATTGGTCAACATGTTTTTATAGGTGGTCATGTAGTGTTTTTCAAATTCCTGATGACAGATTTCGGCTAAAAAGGGAGTATTTATATCTTTACGGTTTAACCTGCCATATGCATTAAAATTCCTGTTGCGTCATCAAACTACTTCAAAACAAGGCGTTTCACTGAGTTGCTTCAACTCACCATAGCGGTGCTAAGCCTCGTTTAAGCACTCCTTGCTTTATGGTATTTTATATGCCCATTACGTATTCAAATCCGGGTTTAATGAAATAATCTTATCTTTAGGTAAGATCCGGATTCAGGGTTTCACATTATCTTGTTATCCCACACTTAAATCAGCCATCTAAATCATGAGGGAATTGTAATGACTGAAAAAATAATAGTATTAGCTTATCTGCGTACCTATATGGTTTCTATTGCCCTATTATGGGAACAGCTCTTTGTGCAGGGTGCGCTTTTTTGTTTTTTATATTGTAAAATGGTTAACTAATGCACAACATTGAAGCAGCCCACATCAACGGTAAATTTCTTTACTATGCATTTGTTGCCGGAGGGAATCAAGTGTTTCAACATCAAGTAGAGATTAACAAGATTAATGTATTTCCGGTAAACGATAAGGATACGGGTACCAACCTGGCCTCTACCATACGTTCGGTAATCGATAATATTAAACCGCATAAATCGTATAAAACTACCGTTAATAATATGGCAGATGCTGCCTTAATGGGTGCGAGAGGCAACTCCGGGGTTATTTTTGCCCAGTTTTTGCATGGTTTGAGCAGGGAAACATTAAACAAGCCCAGCATTACCTTTCCGGAATTTGCGGAAAGTGTTCATAAATCAATCCCATATATGTATAAGGCCATTGCCAATCCGGCAGAGGGTACCATGTTGACTGTAATTAAGGAGTGGTCCATTTTTTTGAATTCCCAAAAAGAAGCCATTCACGATTTTAGAAACGTCATTATCGATTCAATTGCAATACTCGAAAAGTCACTCGCCGAAACTACACTACAACTAAAAATATTTAAAAAAACAGGTTTGGTAGACGCCGGGGCAAAGGGATTTGTTTTATTTATTAAGGGCATTATCGATTTTATTAAGCACAGAAACATACGTGATATAGTATCGGGGGCGGGACAAAATATTTCGTTAATCCATACCGAAGAATTAGTTGATGAGGAAATAAATTATCGTTTTTGCACGGAAGCTATTATTAAAAATTTAAAGGTCAGCAAAAATGACCTGCAACTGATATTACGAAAAAATGGTGATTCGGTGGTTGTGGCGGGTTCACAAAGCATTAGTCGTATCCATGTGCATACCAATCATCCGGCACCACTTTTTCACCAGTTAAAAGATCTGGGAACTGTTTCTTATCAAAAAGTGGACGATATGGTGCGTCAACAGGAGATTGCCACCAAGCGAAAGTGGAACATTGCGCTGGTAACCGATTCTACCTGTGACTTGTCGCAGGAATTAATAGATTATTATCAAATAAATGTGGTACCTGTGAGTTTAAACTTCGGCCACCATCAATATTTGGATAAGGTTACGATGCAGCCCCACCAGTTTTACGATATGTTGGAATCCCATCCTGAGTTTCCTAAAACATCCCAAATCAACGAACAAACTTTTGTCAACTTGTATTCGCATCTGGCATCGCATTATGATGCCGTTATAGCCATCCACCTTACGCGGAATTTTAGTGGAACGTACACCAACAGTGTTAAAGCGGCGGAGCGAATTAAAAAAGAGTTCAAGAAACCAATCCATGTTATTGACTCCAAAAACTTATCGGGCGCCTTGGGGTTGCTTGTGTTGAACACTGCTCTTAACATTGAAAAGGCTGAATCGCTATCGTCTATAGTAGAGTCGCTTAAAAAGAATGTGGGGCAGGCTCATATTTTTGTCAGTGTCAGGGATCTGAAATCGATGATCAGGGGAGGTCGGGTCTCAAAACCTAAAGGCTTTATTGCGAACACACTCGGATTAAACCCGGTGGTGTCCATGGATAAGGATGGTAAATCTTTGTTGTTCGGTAAAACTTTCAGCCAACAGGCCAGTCTGAATAAAATTTTCAGGCACATTCAAAAGTTAAGTATTAACAAGACTGTATGGAACTATATGGTTTTGCATGCCCATAATTTGCAAGGCGCGGAACAAGCCGAAGACAGGATGAAGCGGATTACAGGAAAAGAAGCCGTTTCAACCGTTGATATTTCGCCGGTCATCGGTATGCACGCCGGTAAGGGTGCTATTGCAATTTCAATTTTGTTAACGCCTTAAAAATTAACTTATGACGACTTTGTTTTTTCAGGCTTCATTGCTCATTTGGCTGCTGGTTACACTTTTGTGGATTTGGAGCGTGATTATAAAAAATGTGAGCATTGTTGATTTGTTTTGGGGATTTGGTTTTGTAGTGATCAATACGTTTTACGTTTGGATGACAGGTGAAGTGAATCCCAGAAAGATTTTGATTTTCACGTTGGTCACCCTTTGGGGTTTGCGGCTTTCTGTTTATCTGGCCTTCAGGAATATTGGCCAGGGAGAGGATTTTAGGTATCAGGAATTCAGGCGAAAGTATGGGGCAGAACGATATTGGTGGTTTAGTTATTTTCAAACCTTTATTTTACAAGGGGTATTGATGATGATTGTTTCCTTGCCATTGTTGGGTGTAAGTTCGGGTACTGGATCAGGAGAGCTAAATTTATTGGATTATGCGGGCATAGTGCTTTGGTGTATTGGTTTTGTTTTTGAAGCTGGAGGCGATTACCAGCTATCGCGCTTTAAAAGTGATGCCGCAAATAAAGGGAAAGTATTAAACACGGGTCTATGGAAATATACCCGGCACCCCAATTATTTTGGCGATTCGGCAGTGTGGTGGTCCTATGCCCTTTTTAGTGTTGCCGCGGGAAGTTACTGGCAAATTGTAGGTTCGGTGATTATGACATGGCTGATTATTAGAGTGTCGGGAGTGGCCATGCTCGAAAAAACATTGCAGCATTCAAAGCCTGAATATCAAGAATATATTGATAAAACCAGTTCGTTTTTCCCCTGGTTCCCTAAATAAAAAACCGCTCAATAAATGACGACCACGCTTCAAATTGTTTTTGTGATTTTTTCCTACCTTCTGGGTTCCATACCTACGGGATACTTTTTAACCAACTATTATACAGGTAAAAACATTCTGGAATGGGGAAGCGGAAATATTGGGTCGACAAATGTGCGCCGTGTTGCCGGGAAAAGAATCTCCGTTGTTACCCAACTACTGGATATGTTTAAGGGTTTTTTGCCGGTAACGGTTTGTTGGTTTTGGGCAGACAGGACAATACATGGCACTGATTATCTTATTTACTGGGTTGCATTGGCTGCTATATTAGGTCACGATTTTAGCATCTTTCTAAGGTTCAGGGGAGGCAAAGGAGTAAATACTACCCTGGGCGCTTCTGTATTACTCGCTCCTTTTTCCGTTTTTATAGCGGTAGCCATATACTTTGTGGTGAAATGGCGATTTAAATTCGTTTCGCTGGGTTCTTTGGTGCTAGGAGTTACCATGCCGCTAATTGAAATTATACTGCGCGGAGGTGGCCCTACATTTTATTATCTGCTGGTTTGTACCCTTCTTATCTTTATGATGCACAAATCGAATATTAAACGCTTACTGAATAGCAATGAACTTACACAGGAAATAACAAAAGAACGTAAAGTGTAAACGAAGAACCTCTCATTCGCATAGGATGGTTTACGGATCCTATAAAATCCTAATATCGCAGAAATGTTTAATAAATAATAAATAAAACTAAACAAAAATAAATATGGAATGTTATTTAGTAACAGAAGGAGTAGTATACAATACTGCTTTGGAGACGACAATACACCAGTGTGATGTCATGTTTGTAGTGTTGGTGAAGTTGAACTTATTTTAATTTTTGACAAGCAAAAAATCTGTGTTTAGCAGCGTTCTGTAAACGATTTATTTAACGCAGTCAAAAGTTAAATGTGTAAGGCTTGGGCTGAAAGGTTTTGCCTGCCTGACACGAGTTAAACCTGTGGTAAATTAATTGGGAAGGGATCAAACGAGCTTTCAAACTCAACTATTTCAGGCACACACACAGAATGAGATACAACGTATTCGTGAGTACAATTGGATGTACAATCAGGTGAATCATAAATTTTACGGGGAGTTATATACGACAAATGGAAGAAAATTGTAAGGATATGAAAAATTACTTGATAGTAGGCGGATCAAGCGGAATAGGTAAATCCATTGTGGAGGAATTAAAGAATGACTCGGATAAAAACATATGGGCTACCTATAATACCAGTACAGATAGGAATTGGGTAAACGATGAGAAATATATTCATATGGATGTTACTTCTAATGAATACAATATACAATCTTTGCCGGATACACTGGATGGGATGGTTTATTGCCCGGGAACCATACGTTTAAAGCCTTTTGATAGAATTAAACCCGAGGATTTTATAGACGATTATCAGATTCAGCTACTGGGCGCGGTGAAGGTTGTGCAGCAATTGTTACCGAAGCTTAAAAAGGTTCAGCATGCTTCGGTCGTATTTTTTTCCACAGTTGCCGTGTCGCAGGGCTTTAAGTTTCATTCATTGGTTTCTGCATCAAAAGGCGCTGTGGAGGGATTGACTAAAGCCCTGGCAGCGGAATACGCACCGGCGATCAGGTTTAATTGCATTGCCCCCTCCTTGACCAATACGCCACTGGCAGCATCCATGTTGAATACAGAAGCTAAAATAGATTCAAATGGGAACAGACATCCATTAAAAAGAATTGGTAATCCCAAAGACATTGCGGATATGGCCGTCTTTTTATTGTCGGAAAAAGCCTCATGGATAACAGGTCAGGTACTGCATGTGGACGGGGGTATTTCTACCATAAATATTTAGTAAGGATAAATCTGTTGTACCAGAAATAGGCGAAACCATAAAAGTTAAACCCGCAATATGCATTAGAAATTGTATTACACATTGAAATTACTTTACAACAAGACACTTCGTTGCATCACTTCAACTCACCAGAACGATGCTCCCGAAAGTAATCCATAGCCGTTAACTTTAGC